>JACCVG010000012.1 GCA_013698335.1 Thermoleophilaceae bacterium | reverse complement strand
ATGTCGCAATCGGCGAGCGCGGCCTCGACGTCGTGGCTGACGAGCACCCGCGTCCGGCCCGAGCTGCGCCCGATCAGGGGTTCGAGCAGGTCGACCGCGGCGGGATCCAGGCCGGCGCGCGGCTCGTCGAGCAGCAGCAGCTCCGGGCCGTGCAAGACCGCGCGAGCGACCGCGGCACGCTGCACCATCCCGCGTGAGAGCTCGCGGATCGGATCATCGGCGCGATCGGTCAGGCCGACCTGTCCGAGGACCTGCTCGACCCGCTCGCCGACTACGCCGTGCAGGCGCGCGTGAAAGGTGAGGTTCTCGCGCGGGCTCAGCTCGCGGTAGAGCAGTGGGTCGTGCCCGAGGTAGCCGATCCGCCCGCGCACCCGCCAGGCCTCTTTGGGCAGAGCGGCGCCCAGGACATCGAGCCGCCCGGAGTGGGGGCGCAGTAACCCGGCGAGCAGCCGCAAGAGGGTCGACTTGCCGGCTCCGTTGGAGCCGAAGACCGCGAGCGTCCGGCCGGGCTCGAGGTCGAATGAGAGGTTCTCGAGCGCCGGTCGCTCGCCGTAGCGGCGGGCGAGGTCCCGAGCGGTGATCGCAGCCGCCACTGGGGTCTCCCGGTGGGTCAGGCGGCGGCGTGCGCCGCTTCCGAGGTCTCGCGCGCGGCCTCGATCAGATCGCGCACGGCGCGCTCGTCGCCCCTGCGCAGCAGCTCGACCGGGTCGGGCTCGCCGTTGACGATCGACTCGAAGAACTCCTTGCGGTCCTGGTAGGTCGGCAGGGTGGCCTTGGCCCAGCCGCGCACCTCGTTGAGCAGCCCGGCCAGCCGCGCATAGGGCTCGCCGAACTCCTCGGCGATCTCGCGCTTCATCCGCTTGGCGAGCGCCGGGCTCGCGCCGGAGGTCGAGATCGCGATTGCAAGCGGGCCCGTGCGGACGATCGCGGGCAGGATGAAGTTGCACAGCGGGGGGACGTCGACGACGTTGACGAGCATCGCCCGGCGCTCGGCGTCCTCGTAGACACCGATGTTGATCTCGGAATCGTCGGTCGCGGCGATCGCCATGAAGCTGTCCTCGAGGTCCTCGGGGCGGTAGGCCCGCCGTTCCCACTCGATCGAGCCCTCGGCCGCCAGCCGCTCGAGCTCCTCGCCGGCCGACGGGGCGACGAGCGTCACGTCGCCGTCGCAGGCGAGCAGGCCCTCGACCTTCTCGAGGCCGATCTCGCCGCCCCCGACGACCAGGCACTTGCGGCCCTTGAGCCGTAGGCAGGCGATGTAGAAGGGGGTGTCGAGCATGCCCTGGACGCAGCTCTGATCGCAGATCCCTCTGCGGAGCTGGCAGACGCATTGCTTGCCTGCATAGGCCTGGGCGGGCATTCTGTGAAGTCTAGAGCGCGAGATCGACCGCGCGGTGGCCGCGACGGCCGCGAAACGAACGACAGGAGTCCGCCAATGCCCAGCCCTTCATCGGCGATCGCGAAGATCGCGACGTGGTACTCGCAGAAGCGATTCGGTCAGAACCTCGCGCCGGTCGACGTGACTGCGGCCAGCCCGAGGATCCTGATCGGTTACGGAGTGTTCGAGACCGCGCTCGAGAGCGCGCGCCAGATGGACGAATCGCTCAAGCACCTCGCCGCGATGAAGACGGCCGCGATGGTCGGCTGCGAGTGGTGCATCGATTTCGGTTCGATGCTCCACCACAAGAAGGGTCTGCCCGCCGACCAGCTGATGGCGCTGCCGACCTTTCGCGAGAGCGATGTCTTCAACGACGACGAGAAACTCGTCCTCGAGTACGCGGAGGCCCTGTCGCGCACCCCGGCCGAGCCCGCCGATGAACTGCTCGAGCGGCTGCGCGCGCGGTTCGACGAGGCGCAGATCGTCGAGCTGACCGCGACGGTCGCGATCGAGAACTACCGCGCACGCTTCAACCACGCATTCGGGCTTGCGCCGCAAGGGTTCGCGAAGGGGGATGCCTGCGCCGTTCCGGAGAGGCCCGCGATCCCAACCTGACACTCTTTCCGAGTGGACAGCTACTTCGACGACCGCTCGATGATGCGCGTGATCCATCGCGAGCGCGCGGTCGCGCTCTCCGGTCCGCGCGCGTTGTTGATGCAAGCGGCGCACCCGCTCGCGGTCGCCGGGTTGCTCGCTCACTCCGACGCGCTTGACGCTCCGTACGACCGACTCGCCCGAACCGCCGAGGTGATGAGCACGATCGGTTTCGGCAGTCGTGTGGAGGCCAATCGGATAACCCGTCGGGTGCGCGGGATGCACCGCAAGGTGAGCGGCACGCTCGATCAGCCGACCGGGCGCTACCCCGCGGGTACGCCGTACCGGGCCGATGATCCCGAGCTGCTGCTGTGGGTCCTGTTCACGCTCGTCGACAGCGGGATCGACGTCTACTCCCGCTACGTCCGATCGCTCGATCGGGACGAGCGCGCCGCCTACTGGCAGGACTACAAGATCGTCGGGCGGCTGTTCGGCCTGGCCGACTCCGACTTGCCCGACACGCTCGCCGATCTCGAGGACTACCGGAACGAGATGTTCACCGGTGACACGCTCCACGTCAGTGATTGGGCGAGAACGACGGCGCGTCGGATCGTGATGGAGCCGCCGGTGCCGCTCTGGGCGCGTCCGTTGCTCGAGGCCGCGAACTTCACGACGATCGCGCTGTTGCCCGACCGGATCCGCGAGATGTACGGCTTCCTGCCGCTGCCACCCGTGCCGGTGCGCAAGCTCGCCGTCGCCGGTGGTGCGGAGTACGCCAAGCGGCTGCTGATCCCGCTGCTGCCGGACCGCCTCAGGCTGGTTCCCGCCGCCCGCGCGTAGACTCGCCGCTCGATGGCGGCCAACACGACCCTCGTAACCGGGTTTCCCGGCTTCATCGGCAGGCGGCTGGTCCGCGCGCTGATCGATGCAAGCCGGAAGCAGACGATCGTCTGTCTGGTCGAGCCACGCATGAAGGACGTGGCCACCGCGGCAGCCGCCGAGATCGACGCCAAGCGGGTCGAGATCGTCACCGGCGACATCGGCGCGCGCGATCTCGGCCTCGACCGCGCGGTCGGCGACCGGCTGGTCGAGGAGATGACCAACTGTTTCCATCTCGCCGCGATCTACGACCTCGCGGTCCCGATCGAGCTCGCGCAGCGGATCAACGTCGACGGGACCGGCAACGTGCTCGACCTCTGCCGCGCCGCCAAGCGGTTGGAGCGCCTCGACTACGTCTCGACGGCCTACGTCGCCGGCGTGCGGACGGGCGTTGTCTACGAGCACGAGCTGGCGCTCGGTCAGGCGCACAAGCACCATTACGAGTCGACCAAGTTCCAGGCCGAGGTCTGGGTCCGCGAGCTTCAGGACGTCGTGCCCGCCGCGATCTACCGCCCCGCGATCGTGGTCGGCGATTCACGGACCGGCGAGACCCAGAAGTTCGACGGCCCCTACTACCTGCTGCGCACGATCGCCCTGTCGGCGGCCCGCGGTCAGCCGATCATCCAGTTCGGCCGCTCCGACGCCGCGTTCAACGCGGTTCCCGTCGACTTCATTATCGAAGCGCTGGTCGCGGGCTCGCGCGATCCCGACGCGATCGGCCACGCCTTCCACTTGACCGATCCGGATCCGATCTCCTCGGGTGCGCTGCTGAGCGCCCTCGCGCGCGAGTACGCGGGCCGCGAGCCGTCGATGAAGGTCCCCCCGCGGCTCGTCGAGAACGCCCTGCGGATCCGCAGGGTGCGCGACCTCTACTCGGGCGCTCCGCGTGAGTCGATTCGCTACCTCAACCATCCACAGCGGTTCGATACCCGGCAGGCGAGCGAGATGCTGACCCGCGCCGGCGTCAGCTGTCCGAGCGTCGAGGACTACATAGGCCCGATCGTCGCCTTCTTCCGCGAGCACGAGGCCGACCCGGCCTTTGCCCCGGCACGCGGGACGTAGTGCTCACCGGGCTCTCGCGCGGTTGGCGCCTTGATCCGGCTGCTGGGCGGGCAATGGGGCATCGGATTTCTTTTATAATCTGCGCAGCGCGTCCTTGACCAGCCGGCGCCCGACCCGACCCAGCGCAGGGGCGCCCTTGCGCAGCGCTCCGAGCTTGTCGTCGTCGCGGCCGTAGAGCACGCGCGCCGAGGACTCCATCGCCTGACCGAGCGAACGGTCGTATGGATGCCACCAGAACTGCTTGGCCCATGACGGCTCCCACCCGATGTGTTTGATGTTGACGCACTCGTAGAAGCCGAACTTCCCGTGTGAGCGGCCGACGCCCGACTCCTTCTCTCCTCCCCACGTGCACTGCATCGCGCCGTGCGAGTAGGAGTGGTCGTTGACCCAGACCGACCCGCCGTCGAGGCGCTCGGCGATCCGCTCGCCACGCGCGCGGTCGAGCGTCCAGACTGACGCGCTCAGCGCGAAGCGGGAGTCGTTGGCGAGCCCGATCGCCTCCTCCTCGGAGGCGACGGTCATGATCGGTACGACCGGCCCGAAGATCTCCTCGCGCATGATCCGCATCTCGTGGGTCACGCCGGTCAGGACCGCGGGCGCGTAGAACGGAGCGCCCTCGAACCCGGAGACCTCGACCGGGCCGCCGCAGCGCAGCTCGGCGCCGGCCGCGACCGCGTCGTGGACGAGTTCGGCGACGATCTCGAACTGCTCGCGCGAGACCATCGGGCCGATTTCGGTGTCCCAGGCGAGCGGGTCGCCGACCCGCAGCGCCTGCGCCCCGCGCACGACGCCCTCGATGAACGGCTCCGCCACCTCATCGACGACGTACGCGCGCTCGATGCCCGAGCACGTCTGTCCGGCGTTAGCGAAGCCACCCCACAGGCAGCCGGCAACCGTGTTCTCCAGCGGGGCGTCGGCCAGCACGAGCATCGGGTCCTTGCCACCGAGTTCGAGCACGCAACCCTTCAGCCGCTCGGCGCAGGCGACGCCGACCGAGCGGCCGACCTCGACCGAGCCGGTGAAGAAGATCTTGGCGCAGCGCTCGGCCTCGACCAGGGCGCCACCGACGGCCCCGCCGCCGTGCACCGTTCGCACAAGACCGAGTGGGAAGCCGGCGCGCTCGAACACCCAGCGGATCCGTTCCCCGATCAGGGGCGTCAGCGACGCCGGCTTCAGGACCACGCCGTTGCCGCACATCAGCGCCAGCGCGACCTCTCCGAAGGGGATCGACCAGGGGTAGTTCCACGGCGCGATCACCCCGACGACGCCGAGCGGCTCGTAGGAGAAGCGCGAGCGCTTGGCCTTCCAGAAGACCTGCGGGTAGGGGATCCGCTCCGGCGCGAGGATGTCGGGTCCGGCATCGGCAATCCAATGGAGCGCATCGATCGTCGGGATCAACTCCATCGTGTAGCACTCGTTGCGCGGCTTGCCCTGCTCGCGCGCCATCAGCTCACCGAGCTGCTCGAGGTCATCGATGATCACCTGCGCCGCGCGGCGCATGTAGCGGGCGCGGTCGGCCAGCGGCAACTGTGCCCAGAACGGCTGGACCTCGGCGACGTCGTCGACGATGCCGGCAACCTCTTCGGGCTGAACCGTAGGCACCGATCCGAGCAGCGCGCCCGAGGTGGGGTTGAATGACTCCAGCGGCGGGCTCTCGGTACGGGTTGCGGCCTCCATGGGCCCAAGTCTACGCGCGCGCTGGGCGTGCGCTAAGCGGCCCGGCGGCGGACGACGGGTAGCCGCGTGTAGGCGGCCGTGCCCTCGCGCTCGACGGTCTTGACCGTCGGCCCGAGCCGCTCCATCAGGCTCAGCATCGGCGGGTTCGCGCGCGGCATGGTGGCCCGGACGTGGCTCGCGCCGCGGTCGCGCGCCATGTGGGCGATGCACTCCGAGAGCAGGCGGCCGACCCCGCTCGCCTGGTGCCGGTCAGCGACCAGCACCCCGATCTCGGCAAGGCCGGTCTCCAGCAGCGTCACGTCAGCTACGCCGATGAACGACTCGCTGCCCCCGTCGAGCGCGGCGGCTGCGATCACGAGCCGCTGGCGCGGGTCGTAGAAGGTCAGTTCGCGGGCCTCTTCGCGGGCGGGCTCGGCATGGCCGAAGCGGCCCTCGAGCGACTCCCCGGAGACTTCTCGGAGGAACTGGTCCAGGTAGCGGCCATCGGAGGGTCGGGTCAGCCGCAGGCGGACGGGGAGGCCCGAGTCCAGGACGTGGGCGCTGGAAAGCAGCGCTCCCGGGTCGGTCAAACGCACATGTGTTCGTCTCGGCACCTCTCCAGAGTGGCACGCGGGAGGCGGTTGAGGGCGAACGTTGCTAAACACGATCTTCACTTTCGATGGGCGCGGATATCCGCCAAACGGCGCTGCAAAGCGGCTTCTTCGCCTTGATCGGAGAGTTGCAAGAAGCTCTCCAGCGTGGCTTCGGCGGGCATCAGCGGCTGGTCCGAGAGCCCGCCGGGGCGATCGTGGGGGTAGTCGTAGCCTTCACCGCGTCCGAGCGCGGCGGCACCCGGATAGGCCGAGCTACGGAGGTAGGCGGGGATATCGGGCATCCCGTGCTCGCGAACCCAGGCCCGCGCCCGCCCGAGCGCCTTGTAGGAGGCGTTGGACTTCGGGGCGAGCGAGAGGTAGACGGCAGCCTGTGCGAGGGCGTGCGCGCACTCGGGTAGCCCGACGTGCTCGACCGCAGCCGCCGTAGCGACCGCGACCTCGAGCGAGCGCGGATCGGCGTTGCCGATGTCCTCGCTGGCGAGGATGACCATCCGTCGCGCGATGAAGCGCGGATCTTCGCCACCCTCGAGCATCACCGCGAGGTAGAGCAGCGAGGCGTCGGGGTCGGATCCGCGGGTCGCCTTGATCCAGGCCGAGATCGTGTCGTAATGGGCATCACCCGCGCGGTCATAGAGCACCGCGCTGCGCTGGAGCGCATCCTCGGCTGCGGCCAGCGTGACCCGCTCGCCGGGTGCGGCGGTGCTCGCG
>JACCVG010000247.1 GCA_013698335.1 Thermoleophilaceae bacterium | reverse complement strand
GCTACGTCCTGCGGCGGATCATGCGCCGGGCGATCCAGCAGACCCGTCCGCTGGGCATCGAGAGCGAGCTGCTGAGCCCGCTCTGCGAGCGCGTCATCGAGGTGATGGGCGAGGCGTACCCCGAGCTGCACACCGAGCGGGAGACGATTCTCGGCTGGGCCGCGGCCGAGGAAGCGGGCTTCGCGCGCACTCTCCGCCAGGGCGAGACGCTGCTTGGCGAGCTGATCTCCGAGGCGAAGGGCTCAGGCGCGGCGGAGATATCGGCCGCGGCGGTCTTCCAGCTCCACGACACCTACGGGTTCCCGTCCGAGATGACCAAGGAGATGATTGCGCCGCACGGCTTGACCGTCGACGAGCCCGCTTTCGAGGCTCTGATGGAACGGGCGCGGACCGTCTCGCGGGCCGGCGGAGGATCCTCCGCGTCGACCAACGGCACCTTGCCCTCGCGCGACGAGGCGTTCGAGTTCGCGCGGGAAGCCGGCTTCGAGACCGACTTCAAGGGTTACGAGAAGACAGCGGTGGAAACCGTGCTCGGAGCGGTTCGGAGCGGCTCGGACGGCACCTTGCTCGTCAAGCTCGAAGAGAGTCCCTTTTACCCAGAGGGCGGCGGCCAGATCTCGGACTCGGGCTTCGTCGAGACAGACCGTGGGCGCGGCCGGGTTGCCGGGGTCTATCGGCTCGGCGACGACCAGGTGCTCGCGATCGTGCCCGAGACCGGAACCATCGAGCCGGGCGAGACCGCTCGTGCCGAGGTCGACCGCGGCGCCCGGCTCGCGACTGAGGCAAACCACACCGCGACCCACCTGCTCCACGCGGCCTTGCGGGAGCGGCTCGGCGATCACGTCCGCCAGGCGGGCTCCTACGTCGGACCGGACAAGTTGCGCTTCGACTTCAACCACGGTGAGCGAATGTCCTCGGCGGAGCTGGCCGACGTCGAGCAGCGGGTCAACGGCTGGATTCTCCAGAACTCCCGCGTCCACGCGATCTCGACGACTCTCGACGAGGCGCGGTCGCTCGGTGCGATGGCGCTGTTCGGCGAGAAGTACGGTGACATCGTGCGCATGGTCGAGATCGCCTCCGTCTCGCGCGAGCTGTGTGGCGGAACCCACGTCGCGAGCAGCGGCGAGATCGGCCTCTTCCACCTCACCGGTGAGACCTCGAGCGCTTCCAACGTCCGCCGGATCGAGGCGACCACCGGCCCGGTGAGCGCCGCCCTGTTTGCCGAGCGCAACCGTCAGGTCGCCGAGATCTCGGAGCTGCTGCGCGCGCCCGAGTCGGCGATCGTCGAGAACGTCCGCCGGCTCGCCGAGCGAGTCAAGGACCTCGAGCGCCGCTCGGCCGAGCCGACGACAGACCACAGTGAAGCGCTGCTGGCAGCGGCCACCCCGATCGGTGGGGTCCCGGTCGTCGTCGAGCCGGTCGAGGAGCTCGATGCCAAGGCCCTGCTGGCGCTTTCGGACCGCGTCCGACAGAAGCTCGGCGACGCGGCCGTCGTGCTCGGGTCGTCGACCGAGGGCCGGGTGCACCTGGTGGCCAACGTCGCCGAAGGGGTCGTCGCACGTGGCCTCGAGGCAGGAGATCTCGTGAAGCTCGCCGCCGAGATCGTCGGCGGTGGAGGTGGCGGCCGTCCGACGATGGCCCAGGCCGGTGGCCGCGATCCGGCGAAGCTCGGCGAAGCGCTCGCGGCCGCCCGTACCCGCATCGAAGGGGTGCTGGGCTGATGCGCGTGCTCGCCCTCGACTACGGCAGCGCCCGCTGTGGGTGCGCTATATCTGATCGTTCGGGCACGCTGGCGACCCCGCTCTCGGCGATCGAGCGCGCTCCGACCCGGCGTGGTCTCGCCGCGCTCGCGCGGCTGGTCGAGGCCGAGAGCGCCGAGCGGGTCGTCGTCGGCCTGCCGCTGACCCTCGAGGGTGGCGAAGGAGAGCAGGCCGCCCAGACGCGGGAGTTCGCCGAAGCCCTGCGCCGCCGGGTGCGCGTTCCCGTCGAGTTCCACGACGAGCGGTTGACCACCAGGCAGGCGGAGCGGACCGGCCGCGAGTCGGGCAGCTCTGCCGACCCCGATTCGATCGCCGCCGCCCACCTGCTCGAGAGCTATCTCGCGGTGCAACTCGGCGGAGGTCAGGGCTGATGCCCGATCGCTCGCCCGAGGAACGGGCCCGCGCGCGGCTCGAGCGTCAGGCCAGGCGGACCGGCGATACGCCTCCGACGGGCGAGATCGACGCGGCACCGGACGCGGTCCCGCCGCCCGGGGCCCGGCCGAGTTCGCCGTTCTTCCGTGGCGGGTCGACCGAGCCGCCACCGCCACCGCCACCGCCGCCACCATCGGCCGGGCCGGTGCCGCCACCTGAGCCG
This sequence comes from Thermoleophilaceae bacterium, assembly GCA_013698335.1. Classification (GTDB taxonomy): domain Bacteria; phylum Actinomycetota; class Thermoleophilia; order Solirubrobacterales; family Thermoleophilaceae; genus JACCVG01. The sequence continues at coordinate 5,806 of JACCVG010000247.1, read as the reverse complement.
ATCGAGCCCGCGCCCAAGCCCGTCAATCCCGTGATGCCTCTACCACCCCCGCCCGTACGCCCGCTACCCCAGCCCGCGTCCAGCCCTGCGGCGCCGGTCGGCTCGGGGCCTCCCGGAAGCGGTTCGATCCGCGCGCGGCGGGTCCCTCTCCTGATCGTCGCTGCGGTGGCGGCGGTCGTCGCGATCCTCGTCGTCCTCATCTACCAGCCCGGCGCGGACGCGGGGGGCGACCCGATCCCGGTCCAGATCCCGGAGGAATCTGGCGTCGGGGAGATCGCCGCCCTGCTCGGCGATCAAGGAGTGATCGGGAATCCGTTCTTCTTCGAGGTCCGTGCGACGCTCGATGGACGCCGGGGTGACCTGCGCCCGGGCGAGTTCGAGCTGGCGCAGGGCATGAGCTACGGTGCGGCGCTGGATGTACTGACCACCGAGCCCGAGGTAGCCGAAGAACCTCAGCAGGCCGGCGAGCCGGTCACGATCACGATCCCGGAGGGACAGTCGCGCACCGAGATCGCCGAGATCGTGGAGGAGGCCGGCCTCGACGGGGACTATGTCGAGGCGACGAAGAAGTCCAAGGACTTCGACCCCGCGAAGTACGACGCCAAGAACGTCGAGAACCTCGAGGGGTTCCTCTGGCCGGCGACCTACGAGTTGCGGACCGGAGACTCGGTCGACAAGCTTGTCGAGCAGCAGCTCCAGGCGTTCGAGGACAACATCGCCGGGGTCGACCTCGAGCCGGCCGAGAAGAAGTTCAACCTGACCCCGTTCGACGTGATCAACATCGCATCGATGATCGAGCGCGAGGCGATCCTCGACGACGAGCGGCCGATCGTCAGCTCGGTGATCTACAACCGGCTACGCGATTCGATCCCGCTCGGGATCGACGCGACGATCCGCTTCGCAACCGGCAACTGGACGGAGCCGCTGAAGGAGTCCGAGCTGGCGATCGAATCGCCCTACAACACCCGCCTTAACCAAGGCCTGCCGCCGGGTCCGATCGGCAACCCGGGCCTCGCCTCGCTCGAGGCGGCCGCGAAGCCCGACAAGACCGACTTCCTCTACTACGTCGTCAAGCCCGACAGCGACGGCGCGCACGCCTTCGCCGAGACCGATGAGCAGTTCCAGCAAGACGTCCAGAAGTACAACTCGGCACGTGAGGCCGCCGGCGGCAAGGCGCCGTAGAGCGATGACGACGCTCTGCGGGGTGGTCGGGTGGCCGGTTGCCCACAGTCGCTCGCCGGCGATGCACAACGCCGCGTACGCGGCGCTCGGGATGGACTGGAACTACCTCGCCCTACCGGTCGAGCCCGACCTGTTCGCCGAGACCGTCCGGGCGCTTCCCGGCTCGGGCTACCGCGGGATCAACGTCACCGTTCCCCATAAGGTCGCCGCACTGGCGCTGGCCGACGAGGCGAGCGCAGCGGCGCGGGAGATCGGTGCATCGAACTCCTTGAGGTTCGACGCCGATGGCTGGATCGTGGCCGAGAACACGGACGCCGGCGGGTTCATCGATGCGCTCGGCGAGCAACCGGCGGGCCGGACGGCGCTCGTGCTCGGGGCGGGCGGTGCTGCCCGTGCGATCGTTTACGCCCTCCGCGAGGCGGGCGCGGCCGAGGTGCGCGTCTGGAATCGCACGCCGGAGCGAGCGCGCGAGCTCGCCGCCGATCTCGGTGTCAGCGTGGTCGAGTCGCCCGGTGCGGCCGACATCCTCGTCAACTCGACGACCGTCGGCCTCGACCGCGCGCTCCCGGCGGCCGATGCGATCGAGGCGCTCGGACTCGCCGATCTCGACCCGCCGCCGATCGTCGTCGACCTGCTCTACGGCGAGGGCGACTCGCCCGTCTGCGCGTGGGCGCGGCGTGGGGGAGCGCAGGTTTTCGACGGCCTCGAGATGCTCGTCGGCCAAGGCGCCCGGTCGTTCGAGGATTGGACCGGCCGCGAGGCCCCGATCGACGTCATGCGGGCGGCGGCCCGCGGCGTCAGTCGCTGACAACCAGCGTTCCGACCCCGCGAGGGCCTCCCTCACCGGCCGGGTCGAAACGGACCTCGAACTCGCCGGTGCGGTCGGTCAGGAGATCGAACACGGCGGGCGTTCGAGCATCCACCGGCTCGACACGCCCGAGCCCCTCGAGCGTGACCTCTCCCGGCTCGGGTGAGCTGACCGTTACGATCACTCGTCGCTCGCTCTCGAGCGGGGTCGGCTTCGGCTCTCCTTCGGACGCGCCCTCCGGAACCTCCAGCTCGATCTGCTCCACGCCGGGAGGACCGGGTCTGACGGACTCCTCTGTCGTTCCAGCGCTGGCCTCCGGCAGCTTCGTCGTCGTGGAGCGTGATTGCACGGTGCTCGTTGCGGTCCGGGTTCCGGCCGTCGGCGGCCGGGGCAGAGGATTGACCAGTGCGGCGACCCCCGCAGAGGTGAACAGGACGAGGAAGAAGAGGAGGACTATCCGCGCGGCACGCATCCGCTGGCCAATCTAGACCCCCCGGAGGATCGGACGTTCGGCCAGTCGGGATGCCTTCTCGGCCAAAAAGGGCTAAGGGTTCCTCGGCCATCTGCCGATAGCACCGCGTATGAAGGTCCCACGCGCAGCGCTACTCGGTGTCCTCGGCGTGGTCCTGGTGGTTGGCGTGTTCCTCTTGACGCGTTCAGCGACTCCAGATCCGGCGCCGCCGGTCGCGAGCGCGCCGACCGCTCCGGTTCCCAAGACCGAACCCGCCTCATCCGAGACGCGCGCAGCCGCCGTTCCGGCTTCGGTCGAGCGTGCACTCGAGGATCGGAAGGTGGTCATTTTGACGTTCACCCAAGACGGCGGCGCCGATGACGGTGCGACTCGCAATCGTGTCGAGGAACTCGAGGCGACGGGATCGGACTCCTTCCGGAATGACTTCGCCGTTTTCACCGCGTCGGTCGAGCAGCTCGCCGACTACGCCGCGTTGGTCGGCGATCTGGGAATCAGCCAGGCGCCCACCACGGTGATCGTCTCCCCGAGCGGAGACGCAAGGGTCGTCGAGGGCTTCCTGGACCGGCGCTCCCTGCGGCAGTACGTCGCGGACGCCCTCGAGTGACCGACTTGACGCCCCCGGGACACCTCCGCGCCATCGATCCCGACGGCGCCACTGAAGACACGCAGGCGCCCGCTGCTGCACCGTCCGGAATCAACCCCCCGACCCGGCGTGGTGGACAGAAGCGGTTCCTCTCCGACGTCATCGTCGAGCTCGGGCTGCTGCGCGCCGAGTACGTCGAGCAGGCGATCGCGGAGGCGAAGGCGACGGGTCAGACACCAGAGGAGGTGATGCTCGGAAGTGGCGTCCTGACCGGCGACCAGCTCGCCACGGCGATCGCCGAGCGGTTCGGCCTCGATCGCGTCGACCTGACCACTTACCGCCCCGACGACGCGGCCGTCAATCTGATCAGCGCCCAGGCGGCGCGTCGCTATCAGGCGATCCCGATCGGCTTCGACGCGAACAAGATCCTGATGATCGCAATGGCCGACCCCTCGAACGTCCTCGCGCTCGACGACCTGCGGTTGATGACCGGCCACGAGTTGCGGCCGGTGGTCGCCTCCCGGGAGGACCTCACGGCCGTCATCGGCCGGATGACGCGGCTCGATCAGGCCGTGGCGGAGGCGGTCGACGAGGACGCCGAGACCGAGGTGATCTCGAACATCCGCGAGTCCGCCGAGGACGCCCCGGTGATCAAGCTCGTCAACTCGGTTGTCGCCGATGCGGTCGAGCAGGGCGCGTCCGACATCCACTTTGAGCCGGAGGGCAAGGAGATGCGGGTCCGTTTCCGCGTCGACGGCGTCCTCACCGACCGCACGACGATCCCCAAGCGGATGGTTCCTGGCGTCATCTCGCGCGTCAAGATCATGGCCGACCTCGACATCGCCGAACGCCGCGTTCCCCAGGACGGGCGGATCGCTCTGACGGTCGAACAGCACTCGATCGACATCCGGATCGTCACCCTGCCGACCAACCGCGGCGAGGGGATCACGATGCGGATCCTCGACAAAGAGCAGGTCCTGATGACACTCGACAAGCTCGGGATGCGCGAGGAGACCCTCACCCGCTTCGAGGTGGCTTTTCGCAAGCCCTACGGGGCGGTGCTCGTCACCGGGCCGACCGGCTCGGGCAAGTCGACCACCCTCTATGCGGCGCTCAACGCCGTCAACTCGCCCGACCGCAAGATCATCACGATCGAGGATCCGGTCGAGTACCAGCTCGCCGGGATCACGCAGATCGGAGTCAACCCGAAGGCCAACCTGGGCTTCGCCAACGGCCTGCGCTCGATCCTGCGCGCCGATCCGGACATCATCATGGTAGGCGAGATCCGCGACTCCGAGACGGCTCGGATCGCGATCGAATCGGCGCTCACCGGCCACTTGGTGCTGAGCACGCTCCACACCAAGGACGCGCCCTCGGCGATCACCCGTTTGACCGAGATGGGCATCGAGCCGTTCCTTACCGCATCGGCGGTCGACTGCGTCGTCGCGCAGCGGCTCGTCCGCCGGCTCTGCACTTACTGCAAGCGCCGTGCAGTCGTGAGCGCCGAAGCGCTGAGCGGTGCCGGCTTTCGCGCCGATTTCGACATGGAGGCGTACGAGCCCGGCGGGTGCCAGCGCTGCAACCTGACCGGCTACCGCGGCCGCCAGGGCCTCTACGAGGTGATGGACGTCTCCGAGGAGATCCGCAGCTTGACCGTGGAGCGCGCCTCGGGCGACCGCGTCCGCTCGACCGCGATCTCCCAAGGGATGCGAACGATGCGCGAAGACGGCATCGACAAGGTCCGGATGGGCGTCACCTCGATCGCCGAGGTCGCGCGAGTCACGTGATTACCCTGATCTGCCGATAGGAGAATTGATGAATCTCGAAACCGACTTGCCCACCCCTGCCGTCACCAACGGTGCGGTCGCGCCGCAGCCAAAAGCGTTCGACTTCGCCGACGTCCTCTCCGAGGTCGTCGCGATCGACGCCTCCGACCTCCACCTGACAACCGGCGCTCCGCCGATGATCCGCGAGCACGGCAAGCTTCGCGCGCTCGACTACCCAGTGCTCGACCAGCAGCTCGTGCGCGAGACGGTCTACTCGATCCTCACCAACGATCAGCGCCAGCGGCTGGAGACCGAGTGGCAGATCGACTTCTCCTACTCGATCCCCGGCGTCGCCCGCTTCCGCGTCAACGCCTACTTCCAGCGCGACTCGGTCGGAGCGGCCTTCCGGCTGATCCCGACCGCGATCCCGGCGTTCGAGACGCTCGGGCTGCCCGAGATACTGCTCGACTTCACGCGCAAGCCGCGCGGCTTCGTGCTCGTTACCGGTCCGACCGGCTCGGGCAAGTCGACCTCGCTCGCGTCGATGCTCGACCGCATCAACAAGGAGCGCCACGAGCACATCATGACCGTTGAGGATCCGATCGAGTTCCTCCATCGCCACCAGAACTGCATCGTCAACCAGCGCGAGCTCGGCTCCGATGCCAAGAGCTTCGCGCTCGCCCTGAAGGCGGCGTTGCGCCAGGACCCGGACGTGATCCTGGTCGGCGAGATGCGTGACCTCGAAACGATGCAGACGGCGATCACCGCGGCGGAGACCGGCCACCTCGTCTTCGCCACGCTGCACACCCAGGACACCGCCCAGACCGTCGATCGCATTATCGACGCGTTCCCACCTTCCCAGCAGCATCAGGTCCGCACGCAGCTCTCGGTCGCGCTGCAGGGAATCGTCACCCAACAGCTCCTTCCGACCGTCGATGGCTCGGGCCGGGTGTGCGCTTGCGAGGTGCTGGTCCCGACCCCGGGCATCCGAAACC
>JACCVG010000236.1 GCA_013698335.1 Thermoleophilaceae bacterium | reverse complement strand
GCCACGGGACCAAGCCCGCGCCGCTGGACGACTCCGACGTCAAGCGCATCCTCAAGCAGATGAAGATGGAAGCGCCGAAGGTGAAGGTGAGCTTCACCGCCGGCGAGCGCGTCAAGGTGGTGGACGGTCCGTTCACCGACTTCATCGGCGTGGTGGACACGATCAACGCCGAGCGCGGCAAGGTGCGCGTGCTGGTCTCGTTCTTCGGCCGCGAGACCCCGGTCGAAGTCGGCTTCGACCAGGTCAAGAAACTCTGAAGCCCCCAGGCAGCTACCCTCACTTCTCCTCATGGCCAAGAAAGTCCTAACCCTCATCAAGCTCCAGGTGCCCGGTGGCGCTGCGAACCCCGCTCCGCCGGTCGGGCCCGCGCTCGGTCAGCACGGCGTCAACATCATGGAGTTCTGCAAGGCCTTCAACGCGGAGACCCAGGACAAGGGCGGCACGATCATCCCGGTCGAGATCACCGTCTTCGAGGATCGCTCGTTCACCTTCATCACGAAGACGCCGCCGGCCGCCGTGCTGATCAAGCAGGCGATTGGTCTCGACAAGGGCTCGGCCGAGCCCAACCGCGACAAGGTCGCGACGATCTCACCTGCGCAGATCCGCCAGATCGCCGAGCAGAAGATGCCCGACCTGAACGCGAACGACATCGAAAGCGCCGCCAAGATCATCGAGGGCACCGCGCGCTCGATGGGCGTCGAGGTCTCCTAGAGATGGCCCACGGCAAGCGCTACACCGAGCTGCGCGCGAAGGTCGATCGCGAGCGCGAGTACGCGCCGGGGGAGGCGATCGACCTGATCAAGGAGTTCCAGTCTTCGAAGTTCGACGAGACCGTCGAGCTGCACGTCCGAACCGGGCTGAACGTCCGGCACGCGGATGAGCAGCTGCGCGGCACGATCGCGCTTCCCAACGGGCTCGGCAAGGACGTCAAGATCGCGGTCTTCGCCAAGGGTGACAAGGCCCGCGAGGCGACCGAGGCCGGCGCCGACGTGGTCGGCGACGACGATCTCGCCAAGCGCGTCGAGGAGGGCTTCACGGATTTCGACATCGCGATTGCGACGCCCGACATGATGTCCACGGTCGGCAAGCTCGGCCGCGTGCTCGGGCCGCAGGGCAAGATGCCCAACCCGAAGGTCGGGACTGTCACCGACGACGTCGCCAAGGCCGTCACCGAATCGAAGGCGGGCAAGATCGAGTACCGCACCGATCGCGCGGCGATCGTCCATGTCTCGATCGGCAAGGCCTCGTTCGAGCGCCGCGCTCTACTCGAGAACTACGCCGCGCTGATCGAGGAGATCGTCCGCGCCAAGCCTTCAGTCGCCAAGGGCCGCTACCTGAGGACGATCACGCTGACGACGACGATGGGCCCCGGAATCAAGGTCGATACGACCCGCACGCGCAACATCGTCGAGGACGACCCAGGTGTCGAGGAGGCCGCGGCGGTAGCCTAGGCGCTTAGAACTTCCACGCCCGAGACCTCCGGCACTCGCCCAGCGAGAGAAGCCCGGAGCAGGTGAGGTCCGAGAGTTCCGGTCGATTCCGGAACACGCGAGCCCGCCTAAAGTGCGGGCTCTTCAATTCAACGGACCGAGGACGGACAGCATGAACAGGGATGAAAAGGCCGCGGTGATCGACCAGGTCGCCGCCGAGATCGGTGAGGCGCAGGCGATCTTCGCCGTCGACTACCGCGGGATCTCGGTCACGCAGGTCGGCGATCTGCGCACCAAGCTCTCCAATGCCGACGCCAGCTTCCGGGTCGTCAAGAACCGTCTGACGATCCGCGCGGCCGACAGGGCCGGGGTCGAGTCGCTCAAGGAGCTGCTCGTCGGTCCTACCGCTTTCACCTTCGTGCGCGGCGACGCCGCGGTCGCCGCCAAGGTGATCGCCCAGTTCACCAAGGAGCACGACATCCTGGAGTTCAAGGGTGGAGTGATGGACGGCGAGACGCTCAGCGTCGAGCAGGTCCAGGCGATCTCGAAGCTCCCGGCGCGCGATGTCCTGATCGGCCAGTTCGCGGGCATCGTCGCCTCGCCGATCACCGGGCTCGTCCGCGGGCTCGGGTCGCTGATCAGCGGTCTCGCTTTGCAGCTCGGCCAGATCGCCGAGCAGGGGCTCGTCAGCGGCGAGGCTCCGGCGGTTGAAGACGCGCCGGAGGCTGAAGCGGAGACCACGGCAGAGGAAGAGGCGCCGGCTGAAGAGGCGCCCGCTGAGGAAGAGGCGCCGGCTAAGGAGGAGGCGCCGGCTAAGGAGGAGGCGCCGGCTGAAGAGGCGAGCGCTGAAGAGGCTCCCCCCGAAGAAGCTCCCGCCGAGGAGCCCGCCGCAGAGGCGTCCGCAGAGCAAACGACTTCAGATGATTCCGAACAACAGACTGAAAACAAGGAGGACCAGTAATGGCGAAAGTGACGACAGAGAAGTGGATCGAGGAGTTGAAGGCGATCTCCGTGCTCGAGCTCTCGGAGCGCATCAAGGCGCTCGAGGAGGAGTTCGGCGTCTCGGCCACCGCGGTTGCCGCGGCAGCGCCGGCGGGCGGCGGTGGCGGCGACGCGGCGGAGGAGGAGGAGTCCTCGACCGTCGACGTCATGCTGACCGGTGCCGGTGAGAAGAAGATTCAGGTGATCAAGGTCGTCCGCGCGGCGACCGGCCTCGGCCTCAAGGAGGCCAAGGCGCTCGTCGACGAGGCCCCCAAGCCGGTCAAGGAGGGCGTCGAGCGCGAAGAGGGCGAGAAGCTGGTCGCCGAGATCAAGGAAGCCGGAGGCGACGCCGAACTGAAGTAGCCGCCCGGCCGCGCCTGTCGTTAGTTGGCGCCTTGACCGCCCAGGAGCCGGGTCAAGGCGCCAACTGTACGAGATCTACGGCCGCGGCCCGCAGCGCCGCTTCGAAGTCGGTCCGCGCCACGGGCGAGACCGCGGGCGAGGTGACACCCGCGGCGCGGTAGCGCTCGATCCCGGCCCGCACCGCACCCGCGTCACCGATCGCGGTCAGAGACCCGATCAGCTGCTCGGAGCTCGCCGCCTTCATCGCCTCTACATCGCCGTCGGCTGCCGCGCGGTCGAACGAAGCCAGGCCCTCGCCGAACCCCGACCGCTCGAGCATCGCACGGTAGAAGGGTAGGCCGAGGTAAGGCAACAGGTCGCTGCGCATTGCCGCGTGCGCTTCGGCCGGATCGTCAACCACAGCGCTCGGGATCGCCGCGACGACGTCGAACCCCTGCATCGTCTTGCCGACCCGCGCTCGTCCCTCGGCGAGGTTCGGGATCACGTGGTCGCGCACGTAGTCGGAGTTGCAGAGCCAAAGGATCACTCCGTCGGCGAGTTCTCCGGCCAGCTTCAGCATCCCGGGCGAGAGGGCCGCGAGGTAGATCGGGAGTTCGGGCGCCGGCGCGAGCCCCGCCAGCGCGAACCGTGTCGGCCACTTCTCGCCGGGCGGTGGCGGCTCGCCGGCCAGGATTGCGCGCGTCGTCACGAGGTACTCGCGCATCTCGGCCAGCGGCTTGTCAATCGTCTGGCCGTGCCACGCCTCGACCACCGGTCGATGGGAGACGCCGAGCCCGAGCACGACCCGCCCGCCGCTGAGGTCCGCAATCGTCGCCGCGGTCTGGGCCATCGTCGCGGGCGTGCGCGTGTAGATCGGCACGACCCCGGTCCCGACCCGTATCCGCTCGGTCGCGAGCGCGTAGGCCGTCACCACGGTCAGCGACTCTCGCCCCGCGATGTGCGTCACGTACGCAGCTTCGTAACCGAGCGACTCGGCGAGCTGCACCCGCGCAATCGCGGTGTCGAGCGAGCGCCCGGTGGAGACGAAGCAGGAAAGCCCCATGCCGTCGCTTTTTATCAGCGGGCGGGACGCGACCCCACCGCGCTCAGCCGCCGAGCCACCCGGATCAGGGTGGCCCTCACGTACCCCGGCCGGTACTTGACCTCCTCGTAGGTGAAGCGCAACGCGGTTCTGCCGGCGGCCAAGTGGATGTGGTCGCGTTCTCTGTCCTTCGCCTGCTGAGCCGCAGTCCGGTGATAGCGGAGGCCGTCCACCTCGACGACGAGACCGAGCTCGGGCCAGAAATAGTCCACCCGCTCTCGTCCGAGCTGTGTCTGGGCCTGGGGCAACGGGAGGTCGGAGTCGGTCACGATCGCTCCGAACAACCGCTCGAGCTCGCTGTGGGCGAGCACGAACGTCCTGCGATCGAGATGGCGGCGGAGCACAGCCACGCCGCGCACCCGCGCGAAGTTGATCCGGGTTGATCAGGTCCAGTCGATCCGCCTCTCCCACGGCCTTGTCGATCTCTCCGCGCTTCGAGCCAGCCGCGAGGTCGATCAAGGTCCTCGCCGGCGTCGTGAGAGGCAGGCCACGCCGTTCGGTGACCTGCCCGGACGTCAGCGTCAGGCGGCGCAGGACGATCCCCGGCCGCCGACGCCCCGCCGGCCCGTTGCCGATCACGTGCACGCGCTCGTCACCCCTTGCAAGCTGCATTCCCCAGAGGGCCGCTGCGCTCTGATGGCTGAGCACGGCGTCCGGACCGCAGGCGAGCAACGCGGCCATCCATTCGCCCTCCGGGCCGACGGCGGGGCGCCCAACCGCGTGGATGCCACGGGAGACAGGGTGGAGACGGCCACTCGCGAGCAGGTGCTCAATCGCCGCGGAGGAGAACCCGGAGGCGAGCAGCTGCCGGCGCGCCACCACCCAGTGCTGCGACCGCGCGAGTTCGAGGAGCGGGCTCCACCTCCGTTGGCGTTCTGTCCTGGCCATCACCAGGTAAAGGCGCCACTCGCCGAAACTCACCCCTCCGCGCCCCGTCCGCTGGCGCCTTGACATCGCCCTGGCCGGGCGAAAGCGCCAACGGGGCGAAAAGGCGGGGGACGAGACCGCCCGCGCGAACGCCGCGTCTCGGCTAGACTGAACACCGGCCAATAGTCGAAGCCGTCCTGGCAGAGAAGTCGCTCCGCTACATATCCGGAGCCTCGGGACGGGGTCCGTGACGGCCTTTCATCCCGCCCCACCGGGGGGCGGGCTTTGCTGTGCTATCTTGGCTGGTCGCGCTCGTAACCCGTCCCAGGTTGCTGAAGCGCCCTCGCCGTCCCTTAGCGACCTCAGAAGGAGTACGCCACTTGGCTACCGTCGACGCCCCCCGCCTGCGCCGTAGTTTCGCGCGCCTCGAGAACACCCTCGAGCTGCCGAACCTGATCGACATCCAGCGCCGTTCGTTCGCGAAGCTGGTCGACACGGAGAAGGGGGGACTGCGGGAGACGATCGACGACGTTTCGCCGATTGAGGACTACACCGGCAACCTGGCGGTCGTCTTCGAGGAGATCACCTTCGATGACCCGGTCGCGTCGATCGCCGAGTGCCGCGAGAAGGACCTCACCTACGCGCGCCCGCTAACCGTCAAGGTCGCGTTCCAGAACCGCGAGACCGGTGAGATCCGCGAGCAGTCCGTCTTCATGGGCGACTTCCCGTGGATGACCGAGACCGGCACCTTCATAATCAACGGCACCGAGCGCGTCGTCGTGACCCAACTCGTCCGGTCGCCGGGCGCCTACGTGATGGGCCCCAAGGACCGCGAGAAGCAGGTCTTCGTCGCGAACCTGATGCCCGCCCGCGGGTCCTGGCTCGAACTCGAGATCGACAAGAAGGGCAAGGTCTTCGTCCGCATCGACCGCAAGCGCAAGCTGCCGGTGACGGTCCTGCTGCGCGCGATGGGCTACGCCGAGGACGAGCAGATCCTCGAGATGTTCGACAACAACCTGTTCATCCGAAACACGGTCGAGGCCGACACCGAGGCCACGCGCTCCGAGGAAGGTGCCTTGGTCGAGCTGTTCAAGAAGCAGCGCCCGGGCGAGCCGCCGTCGGTCGATAACGCGACCGCGCTGCTGCACACGCTGTTCTTCGATCCCAAGCGCTACGACCTCACACGCGTCGGGCGCTACAAGCTCAACTCGCGGCTCAACTCCGACGAGGATCTCGACACGCGGGTGCTCACCCACCGCGACATCATCGAGCTGATTCGTGAACTCGTCTCGCTGCCGGGCGCACTCGGCGTCCCCGCCGACGGGCTCGACGAGAACGGCGACCCGATCAAGGACTACGCGCTCGAGGCCAACGGTCTCGACAAGGCTCCGATCCAGGAGCGCCTTGACGAGTACGAGCACTTCGGCAACCGCCGCCTGCGCACCGTCGGCGAGCTGATCCAGGACGCCTTCCGGGTCGGCCTCTACCGCATGGAGCGGGTCGTCCGCGAGCGCCTCACCACCGAGGACTCCGACACGATCACGCCCCAGACGATCATCAACATCAGACCCGTAGTCGCGGCGCAGAAGGAGTTCTTCGGCTCCTCCCAGCTCTCGCAGTTCATGGACCAGACCAACTCGCTGTCGGGCCTCACGCACCGCCGGCGGCTCTCGCCGCACGGCGCCGGCGGCCTCACGCCCCAGCGCGCGCCGATCGAGGTCCGCGACGTCCACCCCTCCCATTACGGCCGCATGTGCCCGATCGAGACGCCGGAAGGGCCGAACATCGGCCTGATCGGTTCGCTGTCCTCGTTCGCCCAGGTCTCCGAGCACGGGTTCGTCACGACGCCCTATCGGGTCGTCAAGGGCGCCGTCCTGACCGAGGAGATCGTGCATCTCGACGCCAACCAGGAGGAAGAGAAGGTCATCGCCCAGGCCAACGCCGAGGTCGATCCGAAGACCAACAAGCTCAAGGGCCCGCTCGTCACCTGTCGTTCCGGGGACGACGAGGCGACCCTTCGTGCGCCCAAGGACATCGACCTGATGGACGTCTCGCCAAACCAGATCTGGTCGGTCGCCACGGCGCTGATCCCGTTCCTCGAGCACGACGACGCCAACCGCGCGCTGATGGGCTCGAACATGATGCGCCAGGCCGTTCCGCTGCTGAAGACCGAGTCACCGCTGATCGGCACCGGCATCGAGGGTCGCGCGGCCAAGGACACCGGCGACGTCGTCCTCGCGCGCAACGCCGGGACGGTCTCCTACGTCGACGCCGAGCGGATCGCGATCGACAACGGCAAGGGCACCGACGAGTACCCGTTGTTCAAGTTCCTGCGCTCCAACCAGGGAACGATCATCCATCACAAGCCGCTGGTCTCAACCGGCGACGTGGTCGAAGCCGAAGACGTGCTGGCCGACGGCTCCTCGACCGCTCAGGGCGAACTGGCGCTCGGCAAGAACTGCCTGGTCGCCTTCATGTCCTGGGAGGGCTACAACTTCGAGGACGCGATCATCATCTCCGAGCGGCTGGTCAAGGACGACGAGCTCACCTCGATCCACATCGAGGAGTACGAGATCGACGCGCGCACGACCAAGCTCGGCGACGAGGAGCTCACGCGCGACATCCCGAACCGCTCGGAGGAGTCGCTGCGCAACCTCGACGAGCGCGGTGTCGTGCGCGTCGGCGCGGAGGTCACTTCCGGTGACCTGCTCGTCGGCAAGGTGACGCCCAAGGGCGAGACCGAGCTGACCGCCGAGGAGAAGCTGATTCGCGCGATCTTCAAGGAGAAGGCGCGCGAGGTTCGCGATACCTCGCTCAAGGTTCCCCACGGTGAGGGCGGCGTCGTGATCGACGTCCTGACCTTCAACCGCGAGGCCGGTGACGATCTCCAGCCGGGCGTCAACGAGCTGGTCCGCGTGTTCGTCGCAAAGAAGCGCAAGATCGCCGAGGGCGACAAGCTCGCCGGCCGTCACGGCAACAAGGGCGTCATCTCGAAGATCGTCCCCGAGGCTGACATGCCCCACCTCGCCGACGGCACCCCCGTCGACGTGATCCTCAACCCGCTCGGCGTCCCGAGCCGGATGAACATCGGCCAGATCATGGAGACCCACCTCGGGTGGGTCGCCGGCAACGGCTGGTATGACGACGGCACCGAGTCCTACGCTCGCCGCGGCGACACCAAGGACCGCGTCACCGTCGCGACTCCGGTCTTCGACGGCGCAACCGTCGACGACGTCGACCTCGCGCTCGTCAAGTGGCAGGAAGAGCACGGCGAGCGGCGCGGGATCGACATCGGAGTGGACATGTCAGAGCGGCCCGGTCGCCGCGCCTCGGGCAAGGTGCAGCTCTACAACGGCCGCACCGGCGATCCCTACGAGGATCGCGTCACGGTCGGCTACATGTACATCCTCAAGCTCAACCACCTGGTCGACGACAAGATCCACGCCCGCTCGACCGGCCCCTACTCGCTCGTCACCCAGCAGCCGCTGGGCGGCAAGGCGCAGTTCGGCGGTCAGCGCTTCGGCGAGATGGAGGTCTGGGCACTCGAGGCCTACGGCGCCGCGTACACGCTCCAGGAGATGCTCACGATCAAGTCCGACGACACCGTCGGGCGGGTCAAGGCATACGAGGCGATCGTCAAGGGCGAGAACATCGCCGAGCCGTCGATCCCAGAGTCGTTCAAGGTGCTGCTGAAGGAGATGCAGGCGCTCGGGCTCGACGTCAACGTCAAGTCCGAAGCGGGCGCCGGCGTCGAGATGCGCGATGAGGACGACGACCTGCTGCGCGCCGCCGAGGAGCTCGGGATCGATCTCTCGGGTGTCCGTGCCCCTGCGAACGCCGCCGATGAGCAGGAGGAGAAGGTCGAGGCCGAGGGCGAGGGTGGCCAGACCGCCGAGTCGAAGGCTGAGCAAGATGCTGACTACGTAGAGGAGAAGAAGTAAATGATCGACATCAATAATTTCGACGCAATCAGCATCGGCCTCGCTTCGTCCAAGCAGATCCGCTCGTGGTCGAGCGGTGAGGTGACCAAGCCCGAGACGATCAACTACCGCACCCTGAAGCCCGAGAAGGAAGGCCTCTTCTGCGAGCGCATCTTCGGTCCGACCAAGGACTGGGAGTGCTACTGCGGCAAGTACAAGCGGGTCCGTTACAAGGGGATCGTCTGCGAGCGCTGCGGCGTCGAGGTCACGCGCTCGAAGGTCCGTCGCGAGCGGATGGGTCACGTCGACCTCGCCGCGCCGGTCTCGCACATCTGGTTCTTCAAGGGCGTCCCCTCACGGATCGGCTACCTGATCGACATGGCTCCCAAAGAGCTCGAAAAGGTTCTCTACTTCGCCGCTTCGATGATCACCTGGGTCGACGACGAGGCCCGCGAGAAGGATCTGACCAAGCTCGAGAAGGAAGTCCAGAAGGTCATCGACGCCTACGACTCCGAGCGCACCGACCGCGTCAAGGAGCTCTCCCAGTCGCGCGATCGCCGCGTCGAGTACATCGCGACCGGCAAGCAGACCGACTTCTCCGACGAGGACCACATCTGGGCCGAGAGCCTCGACCTCAACATCAAGAAGCTCGCCGACGACGAGCGCGAGAAGCTCGAAAAGGACCTGCGCAAGGTCCTCGACGCCGAGATCGCCGACACCGAGGCCTACATCGAGGATGCGGCCGAGCGGATGCGCCAGGTCTGGGAGACCTTCCAGGAGATGAAGGTCCAGGACGTGATCGCGGACGAGACCCTGTTCCGCGAGCTGCGCGACCGGTTCGGCTCGCCGTATGGCTTCGGTGAGTACTTCCGCGGCGGCATGGGCGCCGAGGCCGTCCGCGACCTACTTCAGCAGGTCGATCTCGAGGCCGAGCGCGCCGATCTGGAGGACCAGGTCAAGACCGCCAAGGGCCAGAAGCAGAGCCGTGCGGTCAAGCGGCTGAAGGTCGTCTCGGCGTTCCTGAACTCCGACAACAAGCCCGAACACATGATCCTCGAGGCCGTTCCGGTGATCCCGCCGGAGCTGCGCCCGATGGTCCAGCTCGACGGCGGCCGCTTCGCGACCTCCGACCTCAACGACCTTTACCGGCGCGTGATCAACCGCAACAACCGCCTCAAGCGGCTGCTCGACCTCGGCGCACCCGAGATCATCGTCAACAACGAGAAGCGGATGCTCCAGGAGGCCGTCGACGCGCTGTTCGACAACGGCCGTCGCGGTCGTCCCGTGACCGGGCCGGGCAACCGCGCCCTGAAGTCGCTCTCGGACATGCTCAAGGGCAAGCAGGGCCGCTTCCGCCAGAACCTGCTCGGCAAGCGAGTCGACTACTCGGGCCGCTCGGTGATCGTCTCCGGTCCTTCGCTGCGGCTGCACCAGTGCGGTCTGCCGAAGCTGATGGCGCTCGAGCTGTTCAAGCCGTTCATCATGGCCCGCCTCGTCGAGCGCAAGTCGGTCCAGAACATCAAGGCCGCCAAGAAGATGGTCGACTCGATGATCCCCGAGGTCTGGG
>JACCVG010000237.1 GCA_013698335.1 Thermoleophilaceae bacterium | reverse complement strand
CTACACACTCGAGGTCACCGACGCCATCCCCGAGGACGTCGAGATCGGTACGCGCCTCGAGCTGACCTTCCGGCGCCTCTATACCGTCGGCGGCGTCCACAACTACTTCTGGAAAGCTCGACTGATGGAGAATCTCGATGGCTAGCAACGGAATTCGCGACCGGGTCGCCATCGTCGGGATGGGGTGCACGACCTTCGGCGAGCACTGGGCCCGCTCGGCCGATGACCTGCTCGTCGACGCGACCGAGGAGTGCTTCGCCTCGACCCCCGGTCTGACCAAGGCCGACGTCGACGCCTACTGGCTCGGGACGATGAACTCGGGCCAGTCAGGCATCGTCCTGAGCAAGCCGCTGGGGATCGACTACAAGCCCGTGACGCGCGTCGAGAACATGTGCGCGACCGGCTCGGAAGCCTTTCGCAACGCTTGTTATGCCGTCGCCTCCGGTGCCTATGACCGCGTGATGGCGGTCGGTGTCGAGAAGCTCAAGGACAGCGGCTTTTCGGGCCTGATCCGCTCGAACGCCCCCGGCGACGGAACGGCCCCTGAGCTGACGTTGACGGCTCCGGCGGCGTTCTCGCTGCTCGACCCGGCCTACTGCAAGAAGTACGGCGTCGACCCCCAGGACATGCGCGATGCGATGACCCACGTCGCCTGGAAGAACCACGTCAACGGCGCCAAGAACCCGCGCGCCCAGTTCCGCAAAGAGATCTCCAAGGAGAAGATCGCCGCCGGGGCTTCGGGTGTCGCCGGCCGGCTCGGCGTGCTCGACTGCTCGGGCGTTTCCGACGGCGCGGCCTGTGCGCTAATCGTTCGCGCCGAGGACGCCCACACCTACACCGACCGGCCGATGTATGTGAAGGGGCTGTCGGTGATCGCCGGGCCCGCGAGCGGTCCGATCGACCCGAGCTACGACTACACGAGCTTTCCCGAGGTCGTTCGCTGCGCCGAGGACGCCTACGCCCAGGCCGGGGTGACCGAGCCGCGCGAGCAGATCTCGCTCGCCGAGGTCCACGACTGCTTCACACCGACCGAGCTCGTGCTGATGGAGGATCTCGGCTTCTCCGAGCGTGGCGAGGCCTGGCGCGACTCGCTCAACGGCGACTTCGACCTCGACGGGCGGCTGCCGGTCAATGTCGACGGCGGCCTGAAGTCCTTCGGCCACCCGGTCGGCGCGAGCGGCCTGCGGATGCTGTTCGAGTGCTGGTCGCAGTTCCGTGGCGAGGCGGGTGAGCGCCAGCTCAGTGATCCGAAGCTCGGCATGACCCACAACCTCGGCGGCCGCCCGGGAACCTGCGTCTCGTTTATCTCGATCGTCGGCCGCGATGCCGGCTGACCAGCCCCAGCACCTCGACGTTCTGGTCGCCGAGGAGCTGCTCGCGGTGACGGCGGCCTGAGCCCGCCGCCCGCGCCCTACAGCTCGACGATCGTCTCGAAGCCGCCGAAGAGCATCCGCTCCCCGGGCGGGCGACGCCCACTGAGCGCCGCCCGCCCTGCCCGGGTCCGTCCCTTAGACGGTCGTCCTATTCCTGTCCCCGCCGCCCGCGACAGCGCGGTAGATCAGCAACAGGATCAGCGAGCCGCCGATCGCGCACAGCCACGTGCTGATGTCGAAGAACTCGTCGACATCGCCGATCTTCAGCAGGTTGCCCGCGATGAAGCCGCCGAGCAGCGCGCCCACGATCCCGATGATGACCGTGATGATCAGGCCGCCGGGATCATCACCCGGCAGCAATGCCTTCGCGATCAATCCGGCCAGCAGCCCGAGCACGATCCATCCGATTATTCCCATATGTCCGCCCTCCGATTCGAGTTGGTCGGAGAGACCGTACCCCCGCGGGCGGTCGTGTCAAACGGTGCTAAGCACCTGTTCGTCGGAGTAGATCTCGCCCGCTTCGGCCTTCGCGACCAGCGAGGCCGGGGGCTCGAACCGCTCGCCGTAGGTCGCGGCGAGCGCACGCGCCCGCTCGACGAAGCCTGCGGCGCCGCCGTCATAGCCGTTGATGTACTGGAGGACGCCGCCGGTCCAGGCGGGGAAGCCGATCCCCATGATCGAGCCGATGTTCGCGTCGGCGACCGACTCGATCACCCCCTCGTCGAGGCACTTAACCGTCTCGATCGCCTCGATGAACATCATCCGCTCCTTCATGTCCTCGAACGGGACGTCGCGGTTCTGGCCTCCGTAGCTCTCGACCAGACCACTCCACAACCCCGTGCGCGAGCCGTCCTCGTAGTCGTAGAAGCCGGCGCCCGCGAGCTTGCCCCCGCGCTCCTCGCTGAGCATCTTGTCGATCACCGCGAAGGCGGGGTGATCCTGCCACTCGCCACCGTCGGCCTCGACGGCCGAGCGCGCGGCATTGCGGATCTTGGCCATCAGCCCGAGGTTCAGCTCGTCCGAGAGCTGGAGCACGGGGGCGGGGTAGCCGGCCTGTGAGGAGGCCTGCTCGATCGAGGTCGCCGCGACTCCCTCGGTCAGCATCGCGATGCCCTCGTTGATGAACGTACCGATCACGCGGCTCGTGTAGAAACCACGGCTGTCATTGACGACGATCGGCGTCTTGCGGATCTGCTTGGCGACGTCGAGCGCGCGGTAGACAGTCTCCTCGGACGTCTGCTCACCCTTGATGATCTCGAGCAGCGGCATCTTGTCGACGGGCGAGAAGAAGTGCAGCCCGATGAAGTCCGTCGGCCGGGTCACGCCCTCGGCGAGGCTCGTGATCGGCAGCGTCGAGGTGTTGGATCCGAGGAGCGCGTCTTCGGCGAGGTGCGGCTCGATCTCGGCGAACACCTGCGCCTTGACCGCCGGGTCCTCAAAAACCGCTTCGATCACCATGTCGGCACCGGCGGCATCGGAGGCCTCGGCGGTCGGGTGGATCAGCGCGAGCAACGCATCGCCCTTCTCCTGGGTCGAGCGACCACGCTCGATCGCCTTGTCGACGAGCGCCTTGGAGTAACCCTTGCCGCGCTCGGCAGCCTCGAGCGAGACGTCCTTGAGGACGACCTCAATGCCGACCTTGGCGCAGACATATGCGATCGCCGCACCCATCATCCCGGCGCCCAGCACGACGGCCTTCTTGGACTCGAAGGTCTCGATCCCGTCCGGCCGGCCGCGCTTGCCGCTGACCGCTTGGAGGTCGAAGAAGAACGCCTGGATCATGTTCTTCGCGACTTGGGAGACTGCGAGCGATTCGAAGTAGCGCCCCTCGATCACGAGCGCATTGTCGAAATCGACCTGCGCGCCCTCGACGGCGGCCGACATGATCGCGATCGGCGCCGGGTAGTTGGCGCCTTTGAGTTGCTTGCGCAGGTTCGAGGGGAACGCCGGAAGGTTCATCGCGAGCGCGGGAGTCGATGGCGTGCCGCCGGGGATCTTGTGGCCCTTGACGTCCCACGGCTGGACGGCCTCCGGGTTCTCGACGATCCACTTCTTGGCGGCCGGGATCAGGTCATCGGCGCTCGGGACGACCTCGTCGATCAGGCCCATCTCGAGCGCCTTGTCCGGGCGGACCGGCTTACCCTGGACGAGCAGCCCCATCAGCGCACCGACGATGCCCATCATCCGGACCGTGCGGGTGACCCCGCCGGCGCCCGGTAGCAGGCCGAGCTGGACCTCGGGCGTGCCGAGCTGGATCTTCGGGTCGTCGACGACGATCCGGCGGTGGCAGGCGAGAGTGATCTCGAGGCCGCCGCCGAGGGCCGTACCCGCGACGCAGGCGACGACCGGCTTGCCGAGCGTCTCGAGCCGCCGCAGCTGCGACTTGACGAGCGCCACGCCAGCGCTGAACTCCGCGGCATTCTCCTTGTCGACGAGCTTCAGGTCGTTGAGATCGCCGCCGGCGAAGAAGGTCTTCTTCGCCGAGGTCACGATCACGCCCTTGATCTCATCCTGCTCGGCCTCGAGTCGGTCGACGGTCGCGCCCATCGACTCGGCGTAGGCCGCGTTCATCGTGTTGGCGGACTGGTTCGGATCGTCGAGCGTCAGGACGACGATGCCGTCATCGCCGCGCTCGTAGCGGATGGTCGTCGATTCAGCGGCCACTTAGATCCTCTCCACGACGGTCGCGATGCCCATGCCACCGCCGACGCAGAGCGTCACGAGGCCGTAGCGGCCGTCGCGCCGTTCTAGCTCGTCGATGATCGTGCCGAGGATCATCGCTCCGGTCGCCCCGAGCGGGTGACCCATCGCGATCGCGCCGCCGTTGACGTTGACCTTCTCCATGTCGAGGTCGAGGTCGCGGACGAGCCGTAATGCGACGGCCGCGAACGCCTCGTTGATCTCGATCAGATCCATGTCCTCGGCCTTGAGGCCGGCCTTCTCAAGTGCCTTGCGGCTCGCGGGGGCGGGCCCGGTCAGCATGATCGTCGGGTCGGCGCCCGACAGTGCGGTCGCGAGGATCCTCGCGCGCGGCGTCAGTCCGTGGCGCTCACCGGCCTTCTCGTTGCCGATCGTCACCAGCGCGGCTCCGTCAACGATTCCCGACGAGTTCCCGGCGTGGTGGACGTGGTTGATCTTCTCGACCCAGTGGTACTTCTGCAGCGCGACGGCGTCAAAGCCGCCAGCCTCGCCGATCATCTCGAACGACGGGTTGAGCTGGGAGAGGGTCTCGACCGTTGTCCCCTTTCGGATGAACTCGTCCTGCTCGAGAACGACGTTGTCGTTGAGGTCGCGGACTGGGATCACCGACTTGTCGAACCAACCGTTCTCCTGCGCAGCTGCGGCGCGCTCCTGCGAGCGGACGGCGAACTCGTCGACGTCGTCGCGGGTGAAGTTCTCGACCGTCGCGATCAGGTCGGCACCGATCCCCTGGGGGACGAAGTCGGTCTCGTAGTTGGTCTCCGGATCCATCGCCCAGGCGCCGCCGTCGGAGCCCATCGGAACGCGCGACATCGACTCGACGCCGCCGGCGAAGACGAGGTCCTCCCAGCCGGAGGCGACCTTCTGGGCGGCGACGTTGACGGCCTCCAGGCCTGAGGCGCAGAAGCGGTTGAGCTGCACGCCCGCGACCGTGTCGGGCAGGCCGGCCTTGATGGCGGCGGTCTTGGCGATGTCTCCGCCCTGGTCGCCGACGGGCGACAC
>JACCVG010000197.1 GCA_013698335.1 Thermoleophilaceae bacterium | reverse complement strand
ACTCCTGGATGAATCTCAGCGGGGCGCCGACTGCGGCCATACGGGTACCGAAGGTGTGGCGAAGGTCGTGGAAACGAGCATCTCGCAGACCGGCCTCGGCCATCGCCTTTTTGAATCTCTTCAGGATCTTGCTGGCGTCATACGGGCGGCCTGTGTTCGGATGCACAAAGACGAGATCCTCAGCTCCGCAAAACCGTGAAGCTGACTGGTGCTGCCGAAGCTCCTCCGCCAAACGCTCCGCCAAGGGCACTGTCCGGACGCCGCGATGACTCTTCGGCATGGAGAACTCCCCATGGCTGAGGCTTCGCCGAACGCGGATGACACCAACCCTCCAGTCCACGTCCATCCACCGGAGGGCCTGCAACTCCCCCTTTCGCATCCCCGTCATCGCAGCCGCCAGGTAAAGCACCCGGTCGGTCGCCCCTAAGTCGTCGTCCGGAATCGCTTCAAGCAGAACGGCGAGTTCCGACGTCGTAAGCGCCCGAATTTCGCGAACCTTGTTCGGGTCGCCCGGATGCTCGATCCCGGCGACGGGATTCCGGGCCGCCCACTCCTGCCCCACGGCGTAGCGGAAGATGCCGTGCAGGAGCCGCACGTGGTTGGCCACGGTCTTGGGAGACAGGCCGGCGTTCAACTTGGCGCGCTGGTAGTCGACGACGAGACGACGGTCGAGGCTGTCGAGGGAGCGACCCGAGAAGAACGGGCTGAGATGCTTCCGGAGAATCATCTCGTAGCTCTCAATCGTCGACCGTTTGCGCGCGCGAAAATCCCTTACGTGGGCCACGTAGCGCTCGCCGGCTTCGCCCAGCGACAGTCTCCACCCGTGGGCGGCCCCTCGATCGCTTCCCTACTCGAACCGCCTACTGGTTGAAGAGGCCTCCGAGCCCGGGGATTCCCCCACCGCTTCCGCCGCCGCCCAGCAGTCCGTCAAGCCCTCCGAGGCCGCCGGATCCGCCGCCCAGCAGTCCCCGTACCAGGTCCTCGATCATGCCGAGGGTGCTCTGGATGATCCCGAGGGCGCTCTGGATGATCGGCCGGACGTCGACGGGCACGATGTCGAGCAGGCTCTCGAACTGGTCGAGCGTGTCGTTGACCAGGCCGAAGGCCAGGTCGAGCACTGAGCCGAGCTGCTCCTCGACATCAGCCGGAACGCCCGGAGCCTCGATCGCGTCCTCGATGTCGCCGAGCTCAGCTTCCTGATCGCCGAACACGTTCGCGAGGATGCGGCTGACCTGCTCCTGAACTCCCGCCGGCAGGGCCGCCATGAGCTCTGTCAGTGAGCCGAGGATCACTTGCCGGATCGCCATCGCCTCTTCGAGCTGGGCTGCGACCCGCTCCTGAACCTTGCCACGCAACTCGTCGACGAGGTCGGCATAGCGCTCGACGTTGTAGTCCTCGAGCCGCAGGGCGGGAACGAGCGCCGCGGCCTGGTTGCGTGCACCGCCGCCTGCGCCGTCGGCCGCAGCCATGGCCTTGTTCGTGTAGCGCACAGAACGTCTGAACTGTCTGCGTGCCTCGCCGTTGTTGCCCGCGTGCGCGGCCCTGGCCACGTCCTTGAGCGCCGAGCGCGCCTGCTTCGCATGACCGGCTACCGCGTCCGCGCCGCCGGCCGAAGCCGTGGCGGGAACTACAAGCGCCACGACCGTCACTGCGCCCACGCACAGCCTGGAAAGGGAGTACTTCATTCTGTTTGCCTCCTTCGGCAACTGGGCTGCCTCCTTGACGGAGACCCCTGGTTTTGCGCCCCCACCTCGCGATGGGTTTGCCTTTGTCTGAGGCGGGTGCCTCAACCCCTAAACGCACGGGACTGGAAGTTGTTAGGTAGTTCTTCCAGTAATCGCTTGACGGTGTCGGGACGCCTACGGTCGCGTCGTCGGCTCGTTCAGAGGGGACGGTGAGCCAACGGTGGAAGGCCGGCCGGGCCGTTCCGTTTCGCGGTCAGGCACGCTCTTTTCCGGCGCCGCCTCCCGTGATCTATCAGCGCCGACCTGGCGGCCGGCGGCGACCCCCAGCGACTGACCGGCGACCGCGTCGAGGGCTCCGGTTCAAGTCCTGGGCCTCGCAGGACGATGCTCCCGCATGGCCCGACATCCCAGCGGGCCCCCATGAGCCCGCCCGCCCCCGCGAAGCTCGAGCCCGGAGCGGCGCGGATCCGTCGCGCTTCCGAGGCCGCGGGTCTGTTCGTCGCCGCCCTCGGGTTCGTCGTGCTGATTGGCTGGGCCTTCGACGTGCTCGCGATCAAGACCGTTGTCCCCGGCCTCGCGGCGATGAAGGCCAACGTCGCCTTCTGCTTCCTGGCCTGCGGGACCTCGCTCGTCCTCTGGCACCGCTCCGACCGGGCGCCGTGGGCTCTGCACACGTCCAGGTTTAGTGCGCTGCTGGCCTTTGCGGTGGCGACCCTGACGATCGTCGAGTATGCGATCGGGGCCGATCTGGGAATCGACCAGCTGCTCCTCGATGACGTCACGTCGCCGGCTTCGGGCTTCGCCCCCGGGCGGATGGCGCTCAATAGCGCGCTGGCGCTCGTTCTCGGCACTGGCGGCCTGCTCCTGCTCAACCGCGAATCGGACCGGCGCTCGAAGCTCCCATCGACGCTCGGCATCGTCGCCGCGCTGGTGGGGATTCTCGCGCTGGTCGGCTACGCGGTCGGGCTACATGCCCTCACGGCAGTCGGTCCGTACGCCTCCACAGCGCTTCACACCGCGATCGGCCTGGTGGCTCTCGGGCTGGGCATCGCGCTCGCTCGCCCGTCCAAGCAGACCGTCTGGCGGCTGACCGGCCGGACACCCGGAGGGCAGCTCCTCAACTGGATGCTGCCGGCGGTGATCATCGTGCCGATGGTGTTCGGAGCTCTGCACGGCTTCCTCGAGCAGAGCGGAGTCGTCGAGTTCACGACCGCGAGCTGGATCCGGTCCGGCGGCGTGACCCTACTCCTGATCGTCGTCGCCCTCGTGGCCGCCCGGCGCCTGGATGCGATCGAGGCGAAGCGGCTGCGATCGCAGGAGCTGACGAAACA
>JACCVG010000235.1 GCA_013698335.1 Thermoleophilaceae bacterium | reverse complement strand
GTGCGGAGGCCCGCCACATCCGGGAGCAGGGCCGCCGACGCGTCGAGATCCGAGTCGAGTGGCCGTCCGACATCAAGGATCAGCCGCTGCCCGTCGCACTCCAGTTCGATGCAGGTTCCGCCGATTTGCTCGGCGCCGCGGTGAATGCAGGCTCGCAGCAACGCCTACGCGGCCAGCGACGCCACGTCACTGCTCGAATCCAATGTGCGCTTCACCACGGCGATGGCGGTGTCGAGTCCGTCCTCCGCGGAGCACAGATCGAACCACGCGGCGAACTCTTCGACCTCCGGGCTGGGTCCGTCGGGCGATCCCCATTCGCCTTGCCCAACAGAGATAGCGCCGTCGTTCCAGACGCCGGCCAGGCTTGCCGCGGCGGCGATCGGGCAGCGCGTACCCCTGTCGCCCTCGTAGCTGCCATACCCGAAGTTGAACCACCCGCTCCGCAGGGCGATGTCCATCCAGCGCGCCACCGAGCGGGGGAGCCCGCCCACGGCGAAACCGAGTTCGATTCGTTCATCCATGTCCGGTTAGTCGAAACCCGCCGCCCTTTCTGACGGCCGCGTGACGCGCGCGATGGGATCGATCAGCTCAAGCGTTGGACTGCTTGCCTCGAAAAGCGCCGGTCGGCTTTACGCCAACCTTGTGGAGCGTCAGCTCGACACCGGCGCTGGGATCGAGGACCAGCCACTCCCCCGCGTCGGCGCGCCGCTCCCGCCCGATCGCGCCTGTCCGCCTGTGCCCGGAACAGGTTCGATCGATGCTCTCGTAAACGCCGCTCACTAGCGCCATGGACTGCGCGTAGCCACTACCGCATGTGTGCTCTGTTCGGTTCGCGGGCTCAGCGGATCCCGAAACGACGAGCGCCCCAGTCGAGACCAGGGCGCTGTCCGTGTTCCGGCTCTTGCCGGAACCTACGAACGAGACTACTCCCCGCTCTCGCCTCGTCAGGGCCTCCTCAACAGGCGTTGCTCGCGCGCTCCACAGCGATCCTGCTCGTGCTCACAACGCCGCGCTCTGTCGTTGGGGGCGAATCCCTCCCCGCCGGCCCTTAGATACAGATGGCCGCCCGTTTCACCGCGCTCGTGCTCACTGCACTCCTCGCCGTTCCCACACCGGCCCTCGCCGCACCGCCCGACCGCGACCCACCCGACCCCCCTTCCCCCTCGATCACAGAAAACATCTCCCCCGCACCCCGAATCTCGAACGGCCGCTACTTCAACCGCTACCCGCTCTCCCACTACGCCCTCGACTACCACGTGGAAGCCGTCTCGGCCGACATCGGCTTCGGCGGCGTCGACGTCGATGCCTCGGGCACGCCGGCGCTGATCGCCCAATTCATCGCCGCCCAGATTTGGGACGTGACGAGGTTCATGGTCAACACCGTGATCGAGCTGTTCACCTGGGCCTTCTCACTCGACTTGCTCAACGGCTCCAAGGCGACCGGCGGCGAGGGCGCGCTCGCTCCCGTCGCCGACGCCATCGCAGCACTGCAGGCAAACGTCCTCGGCCGCGTCTGGCTGACCGCCGCGATCATCGCCGCGGGCCTCTGGGGGATCTGGAAGGCGATCGTCCAACGCCGCTACGGCGAGTCGGCCGCCGGCCTCGGCCTCTCGGTGCTCTTCATCCTGATCGCGCTGTTTCTCGTCAACCAACCCCAACGCACGATCGGCCAGGCATCGGGATGGATCAACGACCTCTCGGTCGCCCTGCTCGCCGGCACGAGCCAAGGCACCCTCGCCAACCCCTCGGCGGCGAAGACCAAGATCGCCGACGAGCTCCACCGCACGCTGATCCACGACCCCTGGGTTGTGCTGAACTTCGGCGGCCTTGAGCACTGCTCAGGCGGCAAGTGCACAGACAACCGCCCCTACGCGCGGCGCTACCTCGCCCACCCGCCCAACTCCCCCGAGCGCAGCGCCGAGTTCGACCGCCTCGCGGGCTCGGCACAGACACTCGACCCCACGGCGAGCCTGATGCCACCGAACCCGCTCAAGGCGCTCGACGCCGTCAAGAAGGCGGTCGCCCCGGAGCCCGAGGGCGAGGATCCCGCCGCGGTCGCGATCCAACAGCGCGACGGCGCGTTCGAGCGCGTGACGGTCACGCTCGTGATCTTCATCGGCGACCTCGGCGCCGTGATCCTGATCGGCTTCCTCTCGCTCGCCGTCCTGCTCGCCCAGGTGCTCGCGCTGTTCCTGCTCGCCTTCGCTCCGCTGGCGCTGATCGTCGGAGTCTTCCCCGGCCGCGGCCACGAGCTGTTTCGCTCGTGGCTCTCGAAGCTCGCTACCGCGCTCTGCATAAAGGCGCTCTACTCGCTGATCATCGCCGTCGTCCTGATGGTCTCTTCCGCGCTCGTCGCCTCGACCGCCTCGCTCGGCTTCCTGCTGAGCTTCGGCCTTCAGACGACCTTCCTCTGGGCGGTCTTCATCTACCGCCGCCAGATCTCGGCGCAGCTGATCGCCGCGAGCAGTGGCCGCCGCCACGAGGCGCCGCCGATCAGCCGCCCGAGCACCCAGCCGGTCGGGCGCACGGCGCGGACAGTCAGTCGCGTCGTCAGGCCGATCGCCGCCGCGGGCACCTTCGCCAAGAGCCACGGCACCGCAAAGAC
>JACCVG010000168.1 GCA_013698335.1 Thermoleophilaceae bacterium | reverse complement strand
CCCGGGATCACCGCGTCCCGGGCGCCACCCCCTCCACTCAGAGGTCCTTGCGCGCCGCCTTCTCCGCGGTCGCGGCATCCTTCAGCCGGCGGGCCTCGTCCGCGGTCTCGAGCGCGGCCTCCTGCTGCCCGAGCGCAGCCGCCTTGGCCTCAAGCGCCTCGAGCCGGTCGCGCTTTGCCCGCGCCGTGCTCTCGGCCTTCGTCCTGCTGGCGGTCTTGTCAGCGGCTTGCCGCCGCTTGGCGGTCGTCTTCTGGGCCGAGCTCTTCGTCTGGCCGCGGCGGCGCTGCGCGCCCGCCCGCTTGGTCTCCGCCTCCTTCTGCGCGTCGCCCCGCGTGGCCTGCGCGCGGCGTTCGACTGCCTCAGCATGGTCCTCGGCGCGCTCGGAAACGACCTCGGCCCGGTCACGGAGCTCAACGGCCTGCTCGCGTTTGGCGGCCGCCTGACGCCGCCGGGCGGCATCCTCGCGGAGCGCGACATCGCCGGTCGCCCTTCCGACCACGTCGCGCAGCGTCGCCTCGGCGCGATCGAGCGTCACCTTCGCCGAAGTCGCGCGCGATCCGCGGCCCGCGAGCGCCAGGACTCCATCGATCGGCAGGCGGGCCAGCCGCGCCGACCCGATCACCGCGTTCTGGGGGATCTTCGTCAATGCCATCTAGCTTGCCTCCGGGTCGATGTTGTCTGCCGCCGAGTCAGCGCGGCGCGCCTCAGCCTTCAGCTGCGCGGCGCGCTGCTCCTCGGTGATCTCGGTCGCGTGGGCGCTTCGCTCGGCCGCGTCGGCCGAGGACTGCTTCACGAGCCGCTCACGCTCTGCGGCCGCGATCTCCTCCTGGGCGCGCTGCTCGGCCTGCGCTTCGGCCTCGCGTTGGTCGCGCTCGGCAGCTGCTTTGGCATCCTCTGCGTCTACCTCGGCCCGCAGCTGGTCGCGCTCGGCTTCGGTCGCCGCCTGCTCCTCGACGACCTCGGCCTCCCGCTCGCTCTGGCGCGCCACGGAAGCGGCCGCCGCTGCTTCCTGCTCCTTCTCCGATTGGGCCTGCTGCAGCCGCCCCTCGCGCGCGAGTCTGTCGTTGCCGGTCAGCTCACCGGCCGCTTCCTTGACGCGGCCCGCGACCTTTCCGACGACCCCTCCCGCCACCTGCTCGTTGTTGTCGCTGTCAGTCAATTTCCGATGCCTTCCTTCGTTTCGCGTTGGACAGTGTCTCTACCCCGATGAGGAGGGGGTCAAGCACCTCACCGCTACTGCGGCGATCCTGGCCGGATCAGCAGCGGAGGGCGGGTAGGATGCGCCCGGTGACCGTCCGCCTGTTCGTGATCCCCGGCTCGCACCCCGCGATGGGCGCCCGCCTGATGCTCGAGCACAAGGGCATCCCCTACAAACGTGTCGATCTGATCCCGGTCGCCTCGAAGGGGATCCTGCGCGCCGCCGGATTTCCCGGCGTCAAGGTCCCCGCCCTGAATCTCGACGGGCAGAAGATTCAGGGCTCGCGCGACATCGCCCGGGCGCTCGACGGTGCCCAGCCCGAGCCGACCCTGTTCCCTTCCGACCCCGACCAGCGCCAAGCGGTCGAGGAGGCCGAGCGCTGGGGCGACGAGGTCTTCCAGCCGGCGCCGCGGCGCATCATCTGGTGGCTCCTCAAGCGCAGCCGCGCAGGGATGGAAAGCCTGATGGAGGGCGCACGGGTCGGGGTGCCGGTCAGCATGGCCGTCAAGACCGCCGCGCCGATCGCCGCCCTCTCGGCCCGCTTCAACGAATCGACAGATGACAACGTGCGCGCCGATCTCGCCGCCCTGCTCGGCTGGATCGACCACGTCGACGCGCTGATCGCCGACGGGGCGATCGGTGGGTCGGAGCCCAACGCGGCCGACTTCCAGATCGCCCCGAGCGTCCGGCTGTTCATGACGATGGAGGATCTGCGCCCCTACTTCGAAGGGCGGCCGGCGGCCGAGTTCGCGCGCCGGGTCTGTCCCGACTATCCCGGATCGATTCCGGCCGCGCTGCCCGCCGATTGGCTGCCGGCGGCGCCTGCCGCGGTCTAGCCCGC
This sequence comes from Thermoleophilaceae bacterium, assembly GCA_013698335.1. Classification (GTDB taxonomy): domain Bacteria; phylum Actinomycetota; class Thermoleophilia; order Solirubrobacterales; family Thermoleophilaceae; genus JACCVG01. Next base: position 29,541 of record JACCVG010000168.1, on the reverse strand, counting down.
GACGATGAAAGTCGACGCGGGCGTCTACGCGGCGTCGATCGATGGCGCCGGCGCAGCGGCGGTTCAGGCCGAACGCGACGGGTTCGACGGCTGGGCGAGCTATGAGACCCAGATCGATCCGTTCCTCGGCTGCACGGTCGCCGCCGAGCGGACCGAGCAGATCGACCTCGTGACCGCGATCGCGGTTGCCTTCGCGCGCAACCCGATGACGGTCGCGCTCGCGGCCAACGACGTCCAGGCGCTCTCGGGCGGTCGCTTCACGCTCGGGCTCGGGTCCCAGATCAAGCCCCACATCACGCGTCGTTACTCGATGCCGTGGTCCAAGCCGGCTGCCCGGATGCGCGAGTTCATCCTCGCCGTGCGGGCGATCTGGGAGTGCTGGGAGACGGGCGGCAGGCTCGAATTCGAGGGCGAGTTCTACACCCATAACCTGATGGCGCCGTTCTTCGATCCGGGGCCCAACCCTCACGGGAATCCGAAGATCCTGCTCGCGGCGGTCGGCCCGCTGATGACCGAGACCGCCGGCGAGGTCGCCGACGGGATCATCCTGCACGGGTTCACGACCGAGCGCTACCTGCGCGAGAAGACTCTGCCGCGACTCGAAGCGGGCGCCGCGAAGGCGGGCCGTACCCTCGAGGGGTTCGAGATCAGCGCGCCGTCCTTCATCGTCGCGCGCGACAGCGACGAGGAGCTCGCCGCCGGGACTGAGATGGTCCGCAGCCAGATCGCCTTCTACGGCTCGACCCCCGCCTATCGCCCGGTGCTCGAGCTGCACGGCTGGGGCGAGGTCGGCGATCGGCTCCATGCGTTGACCCAGGAGGGGCGCTGGGATGCGATGGCGGCCGTGATCGACGACGAGGTACTGAACACCTTCGCGATCATCGGCACGCCGGAGGCCGCCTTCGACGAGATCGCGCGCCGTTACGGCGACATCGCGACCCGGCTCACACTGAGCGTTCCGGAGGAGCGCGACGAGGATCGCTGGCGGGGCCTTTTCGAGGGGCTGCGGGGGCTCTAGCTAAGTCATACGAGTCGACCTGGCCGGGTATCGGCTGACGAGACCGACGAGTGCTACCTCCTCCCGATTGGCGAGGTCGCCGGTCGCCCTGCCATCTGGCTGTGGACGCAGCCTGTGAGAAATGGCCAGGCCGCGGCGCTAAACTGGGCCGCGCAGTGTGCCTTTCCGGGGGCTATAGCTCAGCTGGAAGAGCGCTTGCGTGGCACGCAAGAGGTCGCCGGTTCGAGCCCGGCTAGCTCCACTCCCCCCTCGTCGCAGCTTACGTGCGGATGCTCCCCGTGGACGGTTCCGTCCTCTGAGCTAACGTCCCTCCCATGACCGCGGAGGACTACCGCGCCGCCAGCCGGGAGAGTTGGGGTTCCGCCGCGGATGTTTGGGCTCGTGCCGCGGACGAGCCGGACTCGGGTGCGTCGGCGCTAGCGGCGGAATGGATGCTCGCTCAGGCCGCGCTGAAACCCGGTGAGCGGGTCCTCGAGCTGGCCGCCGGAGCAGGACGGGTCGGCCTCCAGGCGGCGTCGATCGTCGGTCCCGAGGGGCGTGTCGTGTGCTCCGACTTCGCGGAGGCGATGGTCAAAGCGATTCGAGCTCGCTCCCAGAGCGCGGGGCTCTCCAACCTCGAGGCGCGCGTGCTCGACGCGGAGCGGCTGGAGCTCGGCGAGGACGAGCGCTTCGACGCCGTGTTGTGTCGCTTCGGCTACATGCTGATGGGCGATCCCGCGGCCGCACTGGCCGAGAGCGCTCGGGCGCTTATCCCGGGCGGGCGACTGGTTTTGGCGGTTTGGGGACCCGGCGCCGACAACCCCTGGCTGATGATGATCCTGCAGGCCGTAATGGATCACTTCGGCGCGCCGCCGCCTGAGCCGGGCACCCCGGGACCGTTCGCGCTCGGCGTCGAGCAGCGTCTGGAAGGACTACTCACGCAGGCCGGCTTCACCGAGATCGCGATCGAACGGCTCGAGACCGAGCAGACCTACGACTCGTCGGACGGCTGGTGGGATGAGATCACCGCGATCGGCGGGCCGCTGGCCTCCGTCCTCGGCGCGCTCCCGAAGCCGGACTTCGACGCGATCCGGGGAACCGCACTCGCGGAAGCGGCACGCTTCGGCCGGGCCGACGGAGCGCTGACGCTCCCCGCCGCGATCATCGGCGCGCACGGCCGCCGCGACTACACGACCTCGCGTGCCGGAGCCTCGCCCCAGAGGTTCTCGAGCCGGTAGTAGGAGCGGGCCTCGGGGGTGAAGATGTGGACGACACAGTCGAGGTAGTCCATCAGGATCCAGCCGCCCTTGCCCAACCCTTCGACGCGACGCGGCAGAACGCGCGGCTCATCCCGCTTGAGCTGCTCCAGGATTGCGTCGTGGATCGCCTTGGTCTGGCGATCGGTGTTGCCGGTGCAGACGACGAAGGCGTCGGTGTAGGAGACGATCTCGCGCAGGTCGATCACGCAGATGTCGATCGCCTTACGATCGGAGGCGATCTCCGCGATCCGGTCGGCCAGTGCAGGCGCCACGGTCAAGCAGCCTCGTCCTGGTAGAGCTCGAGGCGATCGATCGCCGCCGCGGTCCCGGCGGGAACCAGATGTCGGAACTCGCGCCCCGCGGCGATCCGGCGGCGGATCAAGGTCGAGGAGATCTCGATCGGGGGCATCTCGAAGAACTGGATCGCTCGGCCGTCGAGCAGCGGGGCGAGGGTCTCCTCGACCCGTTCGCGGCGCGCTTCACCGCGCTCGGCGACGGCCAGTCCGGCCAGCTCGAGCACGCGCCGGGGCTCGCGCCAGCTGCGCAGCGCGAGTGCCTGATCGCCACCGAGGATCAGCGTCAGCTGCTCGTCCGGGGCGGCGTCGCGCATCGCCTGCAGTGTGTCGGCCGTGTAGGACGGGCCGTTTCGCTCCAGCTCGAGGCCCGAGACCTCGAGTCGCGGGAATCCCTCGATTGCCGCGGCGCAGAGGTCGAGACGGGTCTCGGGACCCGGCTCCGGAACGATCGGGCGGTGCGGTGCCCGCCGGACCGGCACGAGCGTGACGCGATCCAACTCGAGCGTCTCGAGCGCTTCGCATGCGCAAACCAGATGACCGATGTGCGGAGGGTTGAAGACCCCGCCGAGGACCCCTACCTTGCCGCTCAGGGACGCACCTGACCGTCGCCCCGCAGCACGTACTTGTAGGAGCCCAGCTCGCGCAGGCCGAACGGCCCGCGCGCGTGAAGCTTCTGGGTCGAGTTGCCGATCTCCGCTCCCAGTCCGAACTCGGCGCCGTCGGTGAACCGGGTCGATGCGTTGACGTAGAGACAGGCCGCGTCAACCTCCGCCGTGAATCGGCCAGCGGATTCGTCCGAGCCGGTGAGGATCGCTTCGGAGTGGCCGCTCCCGTAGCGGTTGACGTGATCGATCGCCTCGTCGACCGAGTCGACCACTGCAACAGCGAGCACCAGTGCGAGGAACTCGGTGCCCCAGTCCTCGGCGGTGGCGTCGAGCAGACCGTCGAGCGGTCCGGCCGCCGACCGCGCGCGGCAGTCGACCCTCAGCTCGACCCCCTCCTGCTGGAGCCGAGCTAGCGCACGTGGTAGGAACCCACTCGCGATGTCGGCGTGGACGAGCAGAGTCTCGGCGGCGTTGCAGACCCCCGGCCGTTGGACCTTGGCGTTGACGACGATCTCGACGGCGTCCTCGATATTGGCGGTCGCGTCGACGAACACGTGGCAGTTGCCGTCCGCCGCGTACAAAACGGGGACCGTCGCGTGCTCGGTCAGCGCCCGCTTGAGACCCGCTCCCCCGCGCGGGATGATCAGGTCGAGCAGCTCGTCCTGGGTCGCGAGCTCGGCGAGCTCGTCGCGGCTGCCCCCTGAGACGATCGAGACGACCTCGGCGGGCAACCCGACAGAGGCGACTGCGTCGGCGGCGACGTCAGCGAGAATGGCGTTGGAGTGCTCGGCGGACGAAGACCCACGCAGCACGATCGCGTTGCCCGACTTCACGCACAGCGCCGAGCAGTCGATCGTCACGTTCGGTCGGGCCTCGTAGACGACGGCGACGACGCCGAGCGGCACGCGCACCTTCTGCAGGTCGAGCCCGTTGTCGAGCCGGCGCTCCTCGAGCGTTTCGCCGACCGGGTCGGGCAGCGCGGCGATCGCACGCGCATCACGAGCGATCCCGTCGATCCGCTCGCGGGTCAGGGTGAGGCGATCGATCAGCGCGTCGGTGAGGCCGGACTCACGCCCGGCCTCGACATCGCGCTCGTTCGCGGCGAGGATCTCGTCGGCGCGCTGTTCGAGCAGGTCGGCCATCGCGACGACGGCACCGTTTCGGACCTCGGCCGTCGAGGTCGCGACGGCGCGCGCCGCCCGGCGGGCAGCGGCGCATACGTCTGTCACGGATCTCGTCGCCACGGACATCAGTCAAGCGTAGCGACGAGCGGCCGAGGCGCTAGTCCTCCAGGTGCTCGCCGAACCACTCGATCGCCTGCGCCAGCGCGTATTCCGACTGGGCGCCGTAGACCTCCATGTGTCCGCCTCGGAGCACGACGAGCTTCTTCGGCTCGCGGCCGCGGGCGAAAGCATCCTGGGCGATGTCGGCGGGGGTCACGTCGTCGAGCGCGGTCACGACCATCAGCAGGGGCGCAGTGATCTGGTCGATGAAGGAGCCCGGCTCGTACTCGCCCATCATCTCGACGGAGCGCAGCGTCGCGACGTTTTCCCAGAGCGGCGTGCCGATCAGACCTTGCTCAGTCACGAAGTCGAACTCCTCCGGGGAGGGCAAAGCGCAGAGCGAGCCGGCCGGGCCGAAGACGTCCATCTCGGCTGGCGCCTCACCGCGCTGCCGAGCGTCGCGGTCGGCGACGAACATCGCCCGGATCCTGGCCTGCTCCTCCTCGCGGAAGACCCGGCGGGAGTTGGCGAGACCGCTGATGAAAGGGACCTGGCAGGCGAGCGCGCGGACGCGCGGGTCGAAAGCCGCGACCGCGATCACGTGACCGCCGCTGTAGCTCGTCCCCCAGATACCGATCCGGTCGGCGTCGACCTCGTCCTGGGCGGCGGCGAAACTGATCGCGTCGCGATAGCCGTTGACCTGCGCCCAGGGGTCGACTTCGCGGCGCGGCTCGCCGTCGCTCGCGCCGAAGCACGGGTGGTCCCAGACGAGCGCGGCGAAGCCGGCGTTGGCGAACGCCGTCGAGTACTGGTCCAGGAACAGCTCCTTGACACCCGAGAATCCGTGCGCGAAGCAGACGACGGGCAGCGGACCTTCAGCGTCGTCCGCCGTTTCCAGCCAGCCGCGCAGCGTGTTGGTGCCCGAACGGAACTCTACGTCTCGCTTCATGTGGCCTCTCCTCGGGTGGGACGGCCGAGTCTAGAGAGATCAGTCGAGCACGAAGCGGTCACGGTGGATCGCCTCCGGAGGACCGCCGCCGAGCTCCTCGAGCAGCTGCTGGGTCTTCATTCCGGCGATCCGGCGCAGATCACCGGAGCTGCGCTGGACAAGCCCCTTGCCGACCGCGGCACCGCCCTCGGCGGCGACGACCTCGACGGCGTCGTCGACCTGGAAGTCGCCTTCGACGGCGACGATGCCGACGGGCAGCAAGCTGGTGCCCCGGTCGCGCAGGGCCGCCTGGGCCCCCGCGTCGACGACCAGCCGACCGCGGCTCGGCCGCGCGTACTTGAGCCAGAGCTTGAAGCTCGAGGTCACTCCCGCGCGCGGGCGAAACCGGGTTCCGACCGGCTCACCCCGCAAGACGTCGCCGAGCGCGGCTGTCGAGGTGCCGCTCGCGATCACCGCCTCGATTCCGGCCGCCGTCGCCATCTCGGCCGCCACGACCTTCGACCGCATCCCACCCGAGCCGATCGCGCTGCGGGCGTTGCCGATCTCGAGCCGCTCGAGCTGCTCGAAGTCGGTCACCTCGGCGACCAGCTCAGCGCTAGAGTCGATTCGCGGATCGGCGCTGTAGAGGCCGTCGATGTCGGTTAGCAGGACGAGCAGGTCAGCGCCGAGCAGGATCGCCAGCTGCGCGGCGAGGAAGTCGTTGTCGCCGAAGGAAATTTCGTCGGTGGCGGTCGTGTCGTTCTCGTTGACGACCGGCACATACCCCCACTCGAGCAGTTTGGCGAGCGTCCGCCGGACGTTCAGATAGGGCCCGCGGTCGGTGATGTCGAGGTAGGTCAGCAGAACTTGCGCACTGGCGAGACCGCGCTGGTGGAGTAGCTCCTCGTAGAAGCGGAAAAGCCGAGCCTGGCCGATCGCCGATGCCGCCTGGAGCTCCTCCATCGCGCGCGGGCGCACGTCCCGATCGAGCGCGCGAAGCCCGCGCGCGATCGCGCCCGAGGTGACGAGCACGACGTCGGTCCCCGCGGCGCGCAGCCGAGCGGCCTCATCACAGACGTGCTCAAGCACCTCGGCGCGGACCTCGCCACGTTCGTCGGCGACGATGCTCGAACCGAGCTTCAGGACGACCAAGTTCATCCAGGTCAGATTACGGAGAGACCCGGAGGCCGTTCCTTTCAGCCGAACGGAGCGCCCGGATCGAGTTCGAAGACGATGCCGCCGATCTCCACGTCGTCGCCTGGCTCGAAGCCGGCGGCCTCGAGCGACCGGATCACGCCGATCGCGCGCAGCCGGCCCTCGACGTAGCGCAGCGCATCGGGGTTCTCGAGGTCGTGTCGCGCGATCAGCCGCTCGATTCCCGTGCCGACCACGCGGAAGCCCTCCCCGCTGCGCTCCACCCGGAAGCCATCGTCGGCGAGCGGGCGGTAGAGACGGTGCTCGACCCGCTCCTCCGGGGCATCGCCGATGCTCTCGCTGACCTCGGCGCGGGTCGTGTCGAGCGGCACCGAGCGCGCGATCGCGCGCGAGAGCTCCTCGATCCCCGTGCCGGTCGCCGCCGAGGTGGCGACCACTCCGAGCACGCTCTCACCGAGCAGCTCGGACCATTGCTCGACAGCCTGGACCGCACGCTCGGGCGCGACGAGATCGGCCTTCGAGAGGCAGAGCAACCGCGGCAGCCGCTCGAGGCCCGCCCCGTAGCCGGCGACCTCCGCCTCGATGAGCCGGTGGTTGGCGATCGGGTCGGATCCGTCGAGCGGGGCGAGATCGACGACGTGGACGAGCAGCCGCGTGCGCTCGACGTGGGCGAGGAACTCGTGGCCCAATCCCGCCCCATGACCCGCTCCTTCGATCAGCCCCGGTATGTCCGCGACGATCACCTGCCGCTCATCGGCTTCGATCGTCCCGAGCACCGGCTCCAGAGTTGTGAACGGGTAGTCGGCGATCTTCGGCGCGGCGCGCGTCAGCCGCGCCAGCAGCGAGGACTTGCCGGCGTTCGGTAGGCCGATCAATCCGGCATCGGCGAGCAGCTTGAGCCGCAGCTCGACCCAGGCCTCCTCCCCGGCCAGGCCGCGCTCGGCAAAGCGCGGTGACTGCCTCGTCGAGCCGGTGAACCGCTTGTTCCCGTGTCCGCCGCCGCCCCCGCGGCAGATCACCGCGCGTTGGCCGGCCGCCGTCAGGTCGACCCGCACCCCGCGCTCCGGGTCCTCGGCGACCGTTCCGGGTGGCACCGGGAGCTCGAGCGCGGCGCCATCGGCCCCGTGCTTGTTCGAGCCATCGCCTCGCCCGCCGGCGCCCGCGCGGTATGTGCCGCGCCGCCGGAACGACTGAAGATCGCGCAGCGACGGGTCGCAGATCAACACGACGTCTCCCCCACGCCCACCGTCGCCGCCGTCGGGGCCGCCCTTTGGGACGTGGGCCTCGCGCCTGAACGACACCGAGCCACCGCCACCAGAGCCGGCCTGGAGAAAGATTCGGGCTCGGTCGTGGAGCATCGGTCGATCGTAAGGGCTGGCTCGACGTCAACCGGCTAGCTTGCCCACCATGAAGTGGAAGCGCGTGAAGAGCAGGAACGTGATCGACGTGCGCGGAGCCGCATCGCGCTCGGGCTCGGCGCCGGCGATCGGAGGAGGACTCGGCCTGGTCGGCGTGCTGATCTATCTGGGCATCCAGCTGCTCGGCGGCGGGGGCAGCGGGAGCGGCTTCGCCATCGAGGATCTACTCCAGGTCAGCGGCGGTGCGCCTAGCGCGGGTGATCCGCAGCCGATTCCTCGCTCGAAAGACCCCCAGCGCGATCTCAAGGACTTCTCCGTCTACGTCTTCGAGGACGCCCAGGACGGCTGGCAGCGGACGCTCCCCTCCGGATACGATGCGGCCGAACTCGTCCTCTTCGACGGGGCCGTCTCGACCGATGGTTGCGGCGAAGCCGACTCGGCTGTCGGCCCCTTCTACTGCCCGGCCGACTCGCGCGTCTACCTGGACCTCACCTTCTATGACGACATGCGCCGGGAGCTCGGCGCTTCCGGCGACTTTGCCTGGGCCTACGTGATCGCTCACGAGATCGGCCACCACGTCCAGAACGAGACCGGCCTCGCCGCTCAGGTGGACCGCGCGACCCGCGAGCAACCGGGGTCCGCCAACGAGCTTTCCGTCCGCCAGGAGCTCCAAGCCGACTGCTACGCGGGCGTCTGGGCGAACTCGGTTTTCGCCGAGGGCGCGCTCGAGCCGGGCGACCTCGACGAGGCCTTCGCGGCCTCAGAGGCCGTCGGCGACGACCGGCTACAGCGCCAGACGGGCGGAGCGATCGACCCCGACAGCTTCACCCACGGAACCTCCGAGCAGCGCCGCCGCTGGTTCGAGGCCGGATATGAAGCCGCCGATCCCGGCGCCTGCGACACGTTCAGCCCGGCCGAGGTCTAGCCGATGAAACGCCGCAACGGGTCATTCCTCGCGTGGCATGACTCCGGCGGAGTCTAGGGCCCGGCTGATGCCCCAGGTCTGCGACCGCGCCTTCGCCGCAATCTACGACCCGCTGTTCGCCGGGCTCGAGCGATCCGGGCTGAGCGCCCTGCGGCGCGAGCAGCTTGCGGGCGCCGGTGGGGAGACACTGGAGGTCGGCGCCGGTACCGGGCTCAACCTCGAGCACTATCCCGCCACCGTCACGCGGCTGGTCCTCAGCGAGCCCGAGCCGGCGATGGCGAAGAACCTCCGGCGGCGAGCGGAAGACGACCCACGCTCACCCGAAGTCGTGATCGCGCCCGGCGAGGCCCTTCCCTTCCCGGATGCGAGCTTCCAGACGGTCACGGCCTCGCTGATGCTCTGCACCGCCCCCGACCCCGGCGCGGTTCTCGTCGAGATCGCCCGCGTGCTCCGGCCCCGTGGGCGCTACCTGTTCCTCGAGCACGTCCGTGCACACGAGGGCGAGCGCCGCGCGAGCTGGCAGGACCGCCTCGAGCGCCCCTGGTCCCTGTTCGCCGGAGGCTGCCACCCGAACCGCGAAACCGCCGCCCTGCTGCGATCGAGCCCGCTCACCGTCGAGCGCCTCGATCAGATCGAGATGCCCCGCATCGCCGGGCCGCTCGTGCGGCCGGCAATCATCGGCTCGGCTATTCGGCCGGCAGAACGCTAATCGTCCGACCCCGACGGCCGGTCCGAAACTCGACGGTCCCCGCACTCTTGGCGAAGATCGTGTGGTCCTTGCCGATTCCGACGCCCTCGCCGGGGCGGAAGACGGTCCCGCGCTGGCGGACGATGATCTCGCCGCCGCTCACGACCTCGCCCGCGAAAACCTTCACCCCGAGCCGCTGGGCATTGGAGTCACGACCGTTGCGGCTCGATCCGAGCCCCTTCTTATGCGCCATCTGAAGTCGTCTCCTTGGTGTCGGCGGCCTTCTTGGCGGCGGGCTTGCGCGTGAGCATCTTGATCTCGGAGATCTCCAGCTCGGTCAGTTCCGAGCGGTGTCCCATCGTGCGCTTGTAGCCGCGCTTGGGCTTGAACTTCTGAACACGGATTTTCTTGCCGCGATGGTGACCGACGACGACCGCCTCGACCTTGACCTTGCCGAGATCGGCTCCCTCGAAGACGGCCTCATCCGAGCGGAACAGCAAAGGCTCAAGCAGGACTTTGGCACCCGCCTCGTCGGCCATGCGGTCGACGACGAGCTTGTCACCCTTCTCTACGCGGTATTGCTTACCGCCGGCTTTGACGATTGCGTACATGACAGAAAGAGGGCGCCCTGAGTCGGGCGCCGGAGGAGCAGTGTAGCTGGCCTCCGGCGCAACCGGCTACTCGGCCGGTTCGACCGCCTTTTTCCGCCCCCGCCCCCCACGCGACCCGCGGCGACGCTTGGGCTTCTCCTCGGTGTCGGGCTTCGCGCCTTCGTCCTCAGCCGATACGCGGGCGTTGGTCGCGGCGGCCGCTGCGACCGCCGTCGGCTGACCGCCGTCGTCGACCAGGCTCGCCGAAGCGGAACTGCGCCCGACGCGATCGATCCGGACGAGCCGTTTCTCGCCGATCAGCCGGCCGGCACCCGCGACCGAGATCACGTAGCCGTCGAGCTTGGCGACGGCGGCGTCCTCGTCGTACATGTGCGGCTCGAGGATCGCGACGAGCAGCTCTTCGCCTTCGCGGAACGGCAGTGACCGCTCCTCGATCTCCTCACGGGCGCCTTCGCTGGTGACCGCAAAGTGATCCACGGGCAGCCCTTCCGAGCCCTCGAAGTGGAACCGCTTGCCGACCTCTTCCTCGAGCGCGAGCAGCGGCTGTCCGGGACCGGCGAGCAGCAGTGAGGAGACCCGTGGATTGACCTGGATCAGGTAGGCCTCGGGCTCGGGCCGATCGAGCACGAGGTCGCGCAACTTGCGCTCGACCTCGATCGCGACCGTCTCCTCCGAGAGCACGACCCCGTCGCCGTTGCAGGTCGGGCACGGCTTGGTCAGGATCTCGCGGACGCCCTCGGTGACGTTCTGGCGGGTCATCTCGACGAGCCCGAGCGGTGAGATCTCGACGACGTAGGTCTTCGTCCGATCCTGCTCGAGCTCGTTGCGCAGCGTCTTGAGCACGGCGTCGCGGTTGCGCGCCCGCGCCATGTCGATGAAGTCGATCACGATGATCCCGCCGATGTCGCGCAGGCGCAGCTGCCGCACGACCTCCTCGGCCGCCTCGAGGTTGGTGCGCGTGATCGTGTCCTCCAGCCGAGCACCCTTGCCGCGCCCGGTGAACGAGCCGGAGTTGACGTCGATGACCGTCATCGCCTCGGCGTAATCGACGATCAGGTAGCCGCCCGAGGGCAGATCCACCCGCCGGCCGATCAGCCCGGTGATCACCTCGTCGATCCCGTAGCGGTCGAAGAGTGACTCGCGCGACTCATCGAGCTCGACGCGATCGACGAGCTCGGGGGCCGTCCGGGTGAAGAACGAGGTCAGCCGGCGGAACTGCTTCTCGTCGTCGACGATCGCCTTCTCGAAGTGGGCCGAGAAAATGTCGCGCACGACGCGCACCGGGAGGTCTGCCTCCTGGAAGACCATCGCGGGCGCGACCGCCTCGTCGATCCGGGTCTGGAGAACCTCATAGAGCTTGTACAGGTACTTGATCTCGCGCTCGAAGTCGGCCTTCGCAGCGCCGTGGGCCGCGGTGCGGATAATCGCCCCGCCCTTCTTGAGGTCGAGGCCCTTGGTCTGCTTGCGCAGCCGCTCGCGCTCGTTGTCCTCCAGCCGCCGTGAGACGCCGATGCCCTCGCCCTGCGGCACGTAGACGAGGTAGCGTCCGGCGATCGAGAGTTGCATCGTCAGCCGCGCGCCCTTGGTCTTGAGCGGATCCTTGACGACCTGGCAGATGACCTCCTGGCCCGGCTTGAGCAGCTCGGAGATGCGCTGCCCCTTGGAACCGTCGCGGCCGCGGCGGGCGACCTCGACGCCGGGAATGACGATGTCGTCGACGTGCAGGAACCCGTTCTTGTCGAGTCCGACATCGACGAACGCCGCTTCAAGGCCGGCGAGTACGTTGTCGACCCGCCCCTTGTAGATGTTGCCCACCAACGACCGGTTGCCACGGCGCTCCACGTAGAGCTCACCGACGCGACCGGCTTCCGCCTTGGCCGATTCCTGCCTGCCACGGCCTCCACGGCCGGGACTCGCTTGCTTGTCGCCGTTACTCGATCCCTTGGCGGCGGGTGTGCCCTCCGACTCGAGGATCGCGACTCTGGTTTCGCCACGGTCGACCGTGACGAGAACTTGCTTTTTCACTTATGCCTTTCATACAAATGCTTCGCGGCCCTTGGCGGCAGCCGTCGCGCGAGCTTGCGCGTGGATCGACTGGAGCAGGCCAAGGGCGAGGAATGTGGTTATCACCGAAGCGCCGCCATAGCTCATCAGCGGCAGAGTGACTCCGGTGACGGGCATGATCCCAATGGTCATGCCCACGTTTACGAAAATCTGGAACATCAGCATCGCGACGATGCCGCCAGCTATCAGCGCTCCGTAGAGGTTCTTCGCGGTCGTGAGGATCCGCAAGCACCTCCAGATCATGAGCGCGTAGAGCGACAGGATGATCGCTGCCCCCATGAAGCCGAACTCCTCACCGACGACGCTGAAGACGAAGTCGGTGTGGTGCTCGGGCAGGAAATCGAGCTTGGTCTGGGTCGCCGAATCTGCGCCGCGGCCGGTCTTCTGACCGGCCCCGATCGCGGTGATCGACTGCGAGACCTGGTAGCCCTCGCCCTGGGGGTTGTAACTTGGATTGAGGAACGACGTGAGCCGATCCACCTGGTAAGGCTTCAGCACTTCGACGCCGACCTTGGGCGCCACGACGAGCGCCAACGCGGTGGCCACGACGGCCAGACCGGCGAGCGCCGCAAAATGGGTCCACTTGGTCCCGGCGACGAACAGCAGCGCCACCGCCACTGTGACGTAGACGAGACCGGTGCCGAGATCGGGCTGGATGACGACCAGCCCCGCGGGGAGCAGCGCGAGCAGCATGATGCGGCTGGTCGTCTCCCTGGCGCTGACCTTGCGAGTCCGGTCGACGATGAACGCTGACAGCGCCAGAATCAGCAGGACCTTCCCGAACTCGGAAGGCTGGAAGGTGAAGAAGGGAAACTCGATCCAGCGCCGCGATCCGCGCGCCGCCGTACCGATTGCGAGGACGAGGACGATCAACCCGATCAGCGCGGCGTAGATCCCCATCCGCAGCTCCCGCAGCCGCGAGTAGTCGAAGCGCGATATGACCAGCATCAGCAGGATGCCGACGGCGATGTAGACCCCCTGGCGCATGACGAAGTAGTACGGGTTGCCGGGCACGTCATCGGCTGTAGCGCCCGCGATCACGTAGAGCGAGGCGGCGACGAGGCCGAGGGTGGCCAGTAGCAGGAGAGGGTCGAGCCGAGCGAGGACGTTGCCGGGTCCCGGCCCGTCGTCGTGAAACTCCCTGATCGAGTCTCCGAAGCGGGAGGCTTGCATCAAGCCCCCACCCTACCGATGGGACCAGAGCGCAGCGAGTCTGGGAGCGGCGGGACCGGAGTCGCGTGCCGCGGAGTCCGGTGGACTCTCACCTGGTTTGGCTGTTCCCTCGCACGACCTTCGCCTCCTCCTTCTTGCCCAGCTCGAAGAGGGCGGCGAGGATCTGGCGGGCTGCGGGGGCAGCCGCCCCGGCACCGAATCCACCCTCCTCGATCGTCACGGCGACGACGTACTGGGGGTCGGGATAGGGAGCGAGCGCGATATACCAGGACTGATCGGCGTTCGGCGCCCGCTCGGCGGTTCCCGTCTTGCCGGCGATCGGGACCTCGAAGTCCTTGAAGACGTCGTAGGAGGTTCCGCCGGGCTTGGTCGCCGCGTCGCTCAGCCCCCCGAGGATCGTCTCCTGGGTCTCGGGGGAGATCGGCACCTCACGTTGGTCGGGGATGTCGAGCTCTTGGATCACGCGGCCGTCGGTGCCTTCGACCTGCATGCCGAGGTGTGGGGTGACGATCCGGCCGCCGTTGGCGATTGCCGCGTAGGCGACCGCCATCTGAAGCGGATTGGTTTGCAGGTCACCCTGGCCGACGGAGAGCTGGACGCTGTCGCCGATCGACCACGGGCGATCCGTGTCACCGTTCTCGAAGAGCTCATTACGCCACGCCGGCGAGGGCACGAGCCCGGTCTGCTCCGGCGGCAGGTCGATCCCCGTCGGACGGCCGATCCCGAGACGCGAGGACCACTGCTGCAGCGCGCTGTCCTCGGTCGCGTCGTTCATCCGTGCTCCGAGCGTGTAGAAGTAGACGTCGCTCGAGACTTGGAGTGCCTGGCGCAGGTCGACGGTCCCGTTGGGTTCGCTGCCGGCGTTCGTGAACACCTGCTCGCCGATCTCGATCTTGCCCGGGTCGAAGATCGTCTCGTTCGGCTCGATCAGGTCGGACTCGAGGGCCGCCGCAGCGGTGATCAGCTTGAAGGTCGAGCCTGCCGGATAGAGGCCCGAAGTCGCTCGGTTGGTGAGCGGCGAGCCGTTCTCGTCGTCGGTCAGCTCCTTGTAGACCTTCGGCTCGACGATCCGGGCGAACTGGTTCGGATCGAATGACGGCGCGCTGCCTAGCGCAAGCACCTCGCCGTCGTTCACGTCCATGGCGACGAATCCGCCCTTGCCCGTCGGCGCGAACGCGCTGAGCGCCCGCTGGCCGACCTTCTGGGTCTCGAGGTCGACGGCGAGTCGCAGCTGGCGGCCCTGGACCGGTTCCTTCACTCCGCCGGCGCCGCGGAAGGCACCTCCGGCGTCGACCTGGACGCGGCTGGCGCCGTTCCGGCCCCGCAGATAGCGATCGTATTCGCGCTCGACGCCGGACTTGCCAACTCGATCTCCGAGCGTGACGTCGTCGTTCTCGGCCGCCTCGAGCTCCTCCTGGTTGACCTCGCCGACCGTTCCGAAGAGGTGTGCGCCGATCGTCTCGTATGGGTAGGAGCGCAGGAAGACGCGCTCGATCGTCACACCGGGCAGATCCTGGGCGTTCTCCAACACGTACTGGACCACCGGCAAGTCGACGTCCTGCTTAACGGTCGCGGCCGAGAAGGGAAGGGCGCCGAACTGATCCTCGACCCGCTCGGCGACCTTGTCGGTCTTGACATCGAGCGCGCGACCGAGGTTCTTGTAGAGCGTCTGCCTCGGCGCGCCCTCCGCGGGCAGCTTGTCGGGCGCGATCTTGACCGCCAGCCCAACGCGGTTCTCGACCAGCGTCTTGCCGTTGCGGTCGACGATCTCCCCACGCGGAGCGTCGATCTTGATCTCCCGGACGCGGTTCTCGTTGGCGGTCGCCAGGTACTCGTCCCCGGAGAGGACCTGCAGGTACCAGAGCCGAAAGAAGACGATCGCGAACAGGGCGAGCGCGACGCCGCCGATGATCGCAACGCGCAGCGCGAGCTGCGGGGTGATCGCGGGTCGGTTGTCGTTGTCGATGTAGATGGCTTAGACCTCGAGCCCGCGGAGGCCGATCGGGCCGGACTCGATCGGGCGGCCGCGCCTGCGCCGGCGGACGAAGGGGTCGATGTGCAACGACGGGCGCAGCGTCCTGCCGATTAGCCAGAACAGCGGCAGGGCGAGCAGAGAGTTCAGGAACACCGTGAGGATCAGATCGCGCACCACCAGGAGGCTGATCAAGGCATCGAGCCCGAGCATGAACGCTACGGCAGCGACCGCCACCAGGTAGATCGCGGTCGATACCGCGACGACGGCGACCGGCGTCAAGCCGTGCGCGGGGTCGCGCAGCTCGCGGTAGCGGCCGACGAAGTAGCCGAGCGCAATCAGGGGAAGCGCGCTCGCGCCGACCTCGCGGCCGACCATCAGGTCGAGCAGGATTCCGGCCGCAAACCCGGTCACGGCGCCCGGAACCGACCCGGCGCAGTAGGCGATCGCGGCGATCGCGATCGGAATCAGGTCGAAGTTGCCGCCGAGCAGCTCGATCGAGCCCACACCGGAGACCTGGAGCAGGACCGTCGCGACGACGATGCCGGTGACGCGCACGAGTGCAGAGGGATCGGTCTTCACACGCCCACCTCGTCGGCCGGTTCTGCCGTCAGTACCCGCACGAAGTCGATCTTGCGCAGGTCCGCGTTGGGTTCGATATGAACGCGCTGGTAGAGGTCCTGCTCGGCCGGGTCGACGTCGGTCACCTCGCCGATCGGAATTCCGCGCGGAAAGAGCGATTCGAAGCGCGAGGAGCTCGAGCCCGAAGTCACGACCGTGTCGCCCTCCTCGATCGTGGCGTCCTTCTCGATGAAGTCGACCAGGAGGTCGTCGGGATCGCCGACCTGCGGCTTGACGATCCCGCGCAGCCCCTTGGGCATGATCTGGGCAGAGACGGCGCTGCTCGCGTCGGTGATCAGGGTCACGATCGCCGTCGAGCCGGTCGTGGCGGTGACCTTCCCGGCGAGCCCCGCCGCAGTGACCACCGGCTGATCGACCTCGACGCCGGCGCTCTCACCCTTGTCGATCTGGATGGTGGAATACCAGACTGTGGGCGGCTGGAGGATCACGCGCGCGGTGACCGGGTTGGACTCGACCGGGTAGCCGCTCTCGCGGTCGAGCTTGGCGATCTCGCGCAGCTGTCCGGCGTCACGCGCGGCGACCTCGGATGCCGCTAGCTGCTCGCGCAGCGATGCGACCTCGGCGCGCAGCTCGTCGTTTTGACCGGTTGCGGTGATCGTGTCGCCGACCCAGCTCGTGAAATCACGCACCGGCTTGAAGACCCGGCTGACGCCCTCCTCGATCGGACTGAGCGCCGTCTGGACGCCGCTGGAGATCGAGTGGAGAACGCCGCCGTCGGAACCCTCACCGAAGTAGGCGGTCAGCAGCAGGACGCTCGTGACGATGAGTCCCGCCAGGATCGCCCGGCGCCTGCGGATCACGTTGCGGCCGTCGCGCATCTGGCGAGCGTCGCCGGCTAGGCCCCACCGGGGCCATGCGAGGCGCGGTACGACCTGTCAGGGCGGTTCATCCGCTAGAAGCGGCGGCGCTGTCGGGAGTTCTGGTTCGACCGGTGAATCGCCTCGAACTCCTCGAGCGAGCGACCCGAGCCGACGGCGACGCAGGTCAGTGGCGATTCAGCGAGATGCGCGGGCATCTGCGTCTCATCGCGCATCCGGTCCTCGAGGCCCTGGAGCAGCGCCCCGCCGCCGGCGAGCATGATTCCGCGGTCCATGATGTCGGCCGCGAGTTCGGGCGGAGTCCGGTCGAGGGTCTCCTTCACGGCGTCGATAATCTGAGTCATCGGCTCTTCGAGTGCCAGCCGCACCTCTTCGCTGGTCAGGACGACCGTCTTGGGAAGCCCTGAGACGAGGTCGCGGCCGCGGATCTCGGCCTGAACCTCTTCGCGCAGCGGGAAGGCAGAGCCGATCTCGAGCTTGACCTCCTCGGCGGTCTGCTGGCCGATCATCAGCTTGTACTCGCGCTTGACGTAGTTGATGATCGCCTCGTCGAGCTCGTCTCCGCCGATCCTGATCGACTGTGAGACGACGATCCCGCCGAGCGATATCACGGCCACCTCACTCGTCCCGCCGCCGATGTCGACGACCATGTTGCCCGTCGGCTCGCCGACCGGCAGACCGGCCCCGATCGCGGCAGCCATCGGCTCCTCGATCAGGTAGGCGTGGCGGGCTCCGGCCGAGAGGCAGGCCTCCTCGACCGCTCGCTTCTCCACCCCGGTCACCCCGGAGGGGACGCAGACGACGACGCGCGGGTGGGCCCAGCGGTTCTGGTGGACCTTCTGGATGAAGTGGCGCAGCATCTGCTCGGTGACGTCGAAATCGGCGATCACGCCGTCCTTCAGCGGCCGGATCGCGGAGATCGTGCCGGGGGTGCGGCCGAGCATCCGCTTGGCCTCGACGCCGACCGCGTGGACTTCGCCCGTTCGGGAGTCGATCGCGACCACCGAGGGCTCCGAGAGGACGATCCCGCGCCCGCGCACGTAGACGAGCGTGTTGGCCGTACCGAGATCGACCGCCATGTCGCGGCCGCCGAATCCGGTTAGGTAAGAGAACAAGGCCATGTGCAGGAAAAAGAGTAGGGCGTCCGGCAAGGACACTGCACGCCCGGCCGTGAGAGAGACGCAACAGCGCTACGACCCAGCGTGGGTTCGCAGTGTAACGGACGAGCCCAGTCGCGCCGCTCGCCTGCTCGCTGCGCCTTTGGTAGTCCATGGACTACCAATACGCTCATCGAACCCCGAAGAGGTCCGGCGCGAAGGCGAGCAGATCCGGGATCGGCAGGCCGACGACGTTCGAGTAATCCCCATCGATGCCCTCGACCAACGCGGCACCGCGGCCCTGGATCGCGTAGCCGCCGGCGCGGCCGCGCCATTCGCCGGAGCCCAGGTACCAGTCGATCAGCGGTCGGTCGAGCGCCCGCAACCGCACACGCGTGCGGCGCGCCGTGGTCCGCTCCACCCCCGCCTCGATCAGCGCAATCGCGCTCCAGACCTCGTGCTCGACGCCGCTGAGCTCTTCCAGGAACGCTCGAGCCTGACCCTCATTGCCCGGTTTTCCGTAAACACGCGCGCCCAGGGAAACGCACGTATCAGCCCCCAGCACCCGCTCGCCCACCACCGCGCGCGCCTTGCGCAGCGCGTTCTCGACCACCAACTCACGGGCCGTGCCGGCAGCCAGCTCCTCGACGTCCGGAACGACGACCTCGAACACCACGCCGAGCTGCTCGAGGATCGCCCGTCGCTGGGGCGATCCCGAGGCCAGGATCAGCTTCAGAGCTCGGGGAAGAAGAGCGCCGTCTCGCGCGCGGCCGACTCGGGCGAGTCGGAGCCGTGAACGAGGTTGGTCTGGACCTCGAGGCCGAGATCACCGCGAATCGAGCCGGGTGCGGCCTCGACCGGGTTGGTCGCGCCGATCGTCTGCCGTGCGGCCGCCACGGCCTCGTGGCCCTCGAGCACCATCGCGACGAGCGGCCCGCCGATGATGAAATCGACCAGCTCACCGAAGAAGGGGCGCTCGGAGTGCTCGGCGTAGTGCTTCTCGGCGAGCTCGCGCGGCACCTCCATCCGTTTAAGGGCCGCGATCCTCAGCCCCTTGCGCTCGAACCGAGCGATCACCTCGCCAGTCAGACGGCGTTCGAAGGCGTCGGGCTTCACCAAGATCAAGGTCCTGTCCATGGATTCCTTTCGGGAGGTTTACGGGCCGGCGCGACGTCGATGGCTAGCCGGCTGAAGAGGGTCGCGGTCGTCGAGGGGCGTCGCTCTCGGTCGTCGGTTGACGCGCCGTGAGCGGTCCCGGCGAGGCCGGGGCCTCACCGCGATCGGCCTGACGCGCGGCGCTGCGCGAGGCGGCCGCCGAGGAGGATTCGGAACGCTCGGTGGCCGCTCGGGTCGCCGCGGTGCGCGGTTGAGAGGACCGGGGAGCTGCCGTCTGCCCGGTGGCGGTCGTCGCCGCGCGGGCTCGGCGGCGTTGGACCGGCTGCCCAACCTGGTGCTCGCAGTAGGGGCAGAGCCGCCAATCGGGTGCCAACGCCTTCGCGCAGTTCGCGCATGGCTGCTTGAGGCCCTGGTGACAGCTCGGACAGCGCAGGTAGTCGCGTTCGATGTGGTTGCGGCAGTTCGGGCAGGCGAGCGCGTTGAGCTCGTGCAGCCGGGCTTCGGCGGCGGCCATCTCGAGCTCCCGTTCGCGTGCGTCCTCGAGGAACTCGGGCGGGCGCAGGATCAAGTAGACGATCGCGCCGAAGAAGGGGATGAAGGCAGCGACGGTTGCGCAGCCGACGAGCAGCGGGTCGCTGATCCGGCGTCGCGCGTCGCTGTAGGTCCAGACCACGAGCGCTACGTAGACGACGACCAGGAAGAGGATGAACAGGTTCGCGACGAGGTTCAGGAGGTCGTTCTCGATCCCGAAAATGGCCAGGGAGCCCATGAGCCGCCGCAGTCTACCCGCGCGCGGGCGATCGCTGTGGGTGGAGGCTTGCTGAAGCTTCGCGACGGACGCTCAGCCCTTGAGCAAGAGCGAGCCACCGAGGTAGCCGATCCCGAAGAACAGCAGCACGACCAGGGCGACGACCACGGCGACTATGCCGATCATGTGCAGCAGCCGCGGACCGTCGCCGTCGTTCATGCCACCGTCATAGCATCGACGCGCGCGACGTGCCCGGCTCGCGGACCAGGTCGGCGATCAAGTGCAGCGAGCCGGTCGCGAGTACCGCACCTTCACGACCGGCGTACCGGACTGCGCGCTCCAGAGCCGCCCGAGGCTCGACGACGATCTCGGCCGGCAGCAGCGAGCGCTTTTCGGCCACCGCGCGGAGGGTGGCCGGCGGAAGCGCGCGCGAGCCGTCGCAGGTCGTGAAGATCACCCGCGAACAGAGCGGCAGGAGTCGCTCGAGAATCCCGATCGCGTCCTTGTCGTCGAGGATCGCGATCACCGCGACCACCGGCCGATCGCCGGTGACCTCGCCGAGCGAGTGGGCGAGGGCCTCGGCCGCGTCCGGGTTGTGCGCGCCGTCGAAGACCACGAGCGGGTCCTGCGCGACGACCTGCAGCCGGCCGGGCACCTCGATCCCGGCAGCGGCGCTGAGCACCGCCGCATCGTCGAGCCCACCCATGAACGCCTCGACAGCGCGCGCAGCGAGCGCGAAGTTGCGCCGCTGCCATTCACCGGCCGCCCGTAGCTCGATGCCGAGATCGTCGCGGGCGCGCAGGCGGACGGCGCCGCGCTCAGCGGCGACCCGCTCGGCGACGGCTTCCGCCGCGGCCGGCAGCTCGCCCGTGACCAGGGTGGTGCCCTCCCGGAGCACGTCGAGCTTCTCCGCCGCTATGTCCTCGAGCGCCGGGCCGAGCCAGCGCGTGTGGTCGAGCCCGATGCTGGTCAGCACGGTGACCGACGAGGGGATCACGTTGGTCGCGTCGAAGCGGCCTCCGAGCCCCGCCTCGATCACGGCGGCGTCGACCTCCCGGCGCGCGAGCTCGTGGAATGCCGCTGCGGTCAGCGCCTCGAACTGGGTGACCTCCTCCCCGGGCTCCGCCTGCCCGTCGAGCTCGTCGGCCGCCTCCCGGGCGACAGTGACGGCCGCGGCGAACTCGGCGTCGCTCGCCGACCGGCCGGCGACCTCGATCCGCTCGGCGAAGCCACGCAGGTGCGGTGAGGTGTAGCTCCCGCTGCGCACTCCGTGGCGCTCGAGGATGGCGGCGATCATGCGCGTCGTCGAGGTCTTGCCGTTGGTCCCGACGACGTGGATCGAGGCGAAGCGATCCTGTGGCCGCCCGAGCGCCCTCGTCAGCCGCTCCATCCGCTCGAGCCCGAAGCGCATCCCGAACAGCTCGAGGTCAAGTAGGTAGTCCTCGGCCTGCCGGGCGTCCATCGCGGCACTCAGTCGTCGAGGTCGGCGAGCTGGCGCCGGTACTCCGCCAGCTTTTCCCGCTCGACCTCGACGACAGCGGCCGGGGCCTGCTCGACGAACCCGCTGTTGGCGAGCTTGCCCTCGGCACGGGCGACCTCTGCCTCGAGCTGGTTGCGACGCGCAGCAAGGGCGGCGCCGGCCTCTTCGGCATCGACCACCTCAGAGGCGAGCAGCTCAATCGCCCCACCCGGGATGCCGATCGACGCCACCGGCTCCGTGCCGTCGGGATCGACGAACTCGAGCCGTGCGAGCCGTGCGATCTGACCGGCGAGCTCGTCGTAGCCCTCGGCGGCGAGGCGAGCCTGGAGCACCGCGCCGATCGGGGCCCCGATCTCGCCCCGATGGCTGCGGATCGCGCCGATTGCGTTGAGCGCGCGCCCGACCCGCTGCTCGGCGACGTCGTCGAGGAGCGCTGGATTCGCTGTCGGCCAGGGCTCGCTCGCGAGCTGGGGCCGCTCACTCCCCGCCCGGGGCGGCAAGAACCCCCAGATCTCCTCGGTCACGAACGGCATCACCGGATGCAGCACGGTGAGCATTCGCTCCAAGACGTGGAGCAGCGTCGCCGAGAGCGCCGCGTGGTCGGCCTGCTCGTCGTAGAGCCGCGGCTTGGCGAGCTCGAGGTACCAGTCGCAGACCTCGCTCCAGAAGCTCGCGTAGAGCTCGAGCGCGGCATGCGAGAAGTCGTAGGCCTCGAGCAGCTCGGTGACGCGGCCGGTCGTCCGCTCGAGCCGCGAGAGGATCCAGCGGTCCTCGACGGTCTCCGGCCTCGGTGCCGCCGCGACGTCGGGGTCGGCCCGCAGGAGGATCAGCCGCGAGGCGTTCCAGAGCTTGTTCGCGAGATCCTCGCCCTGCTTGACCTTCTCGGCCGAGAAGCGGACATCCTGGGAGGAGGACATCGCCATCAGGCCGAAGCGCAGCGCGTCGGCGCCGTGCTCGGCGATCACGCCGAGCGGGTCGATCCCGGTTCCGAGCGACTTCGACATCCGGCGGCCGTCGGGCGCCTGGATCACCGAGTGGATGTTGACATCGGCGAACGGCGGCTCGCCGGTGAACTCGATTCCCATCATCACCATCCGAGCCACCCAGAGGAAGATGATGTCGCGCGCGGTCGAGAGCACGTCGGTCGGGTAGAAGGCGCGCAGCGCGTCGGTCTGCTCTGGCCAGCCGAGGGTGGCGAACGGCCACAGAGCCGAAGAGAACCATGTGTCGAGGACGTCGGGGTCGCGCCGCAGCTCGCCGCCGCACTCCCCGCAGCGCTCGGGCGCGGTCTCGCTGACGATCGTCTCCTCGCACGGTTCGCAGTACCAGACGGGGAGCTGGTGGCCCCACCAGAGCTGGCGCGAGACGCACCACGGGCGGATGTTCTCGAGCCAGTCGAGGTAGACCTTGGTCCACGGCTTCGCGGGGTGGAACGTAACGGCGCCGGAGCGGACCGCCTCGATCGCCGGCTTCGCCAACTCGGTCATGTCGCAGAACCACTGCAGCGAGATCAGCGGCTCAATCCGCATCCCCGAGCGATGCGAGTGCGGGACGTCGTGGACGTAGGGCCGCTCGGCCGAGATCAGGCCCTCGTCGCGCAGCGCGGAAACGACGGCGGTTCGCGTGTCATCGGCGGTCATCCCCTCGAAGACGCCCGCGGCGGCGGTCATACAGCCGTCTTCGCCGATCACGCCGAGCTCTGGCAGACCGTGCTTACGGCCGATCTCGAAGTCGTTGGGATCGTGCCCGGGCGTGATCTTCAGCGCTCCGGTGCCGAAGCTCGGATCGACATGGTCGTCGGCGATGATCGGCAGCCGCCGGCCGATCAGCGGCAGCACGGCCTCCTCGCCGATCAGCAGCGTGTAGCGCTCGTCGTCGGGGTGGACCGCGATCGCGACATCGGCGAGCATCGTCTCCGGCCTGACCGTCGCGATCGTGATCGATCCCGAGCCCGCGGCCAGCGGGTAGTCGATCTCGTACATATGGTCCTCGACCGACCGCTGCTCGACCTCGAGGTCGGAGATCGCCGAACGCGTGCCGGGATCCCAGTTGACCATGTAGTTGTCGCGGTAGATCACGCCCTTGTCGAATAGGCGGGTGAAAACGTGCGCCACCGCCCGTGCGTAGCCCTCGTCCATCGTGAACCGCTCGTTCTCGTAATCGGCCGAGACGCCGAGCGCCTTGACCTGCTCGACGATCGTGGAGCCGAACTCCTCGCGCCACTCCCAGACGCGCTCGATGAAGGCCTCGCGCCCGATTTGGCCGCGTGTCGTGTCCTCCTTGGCGAGGCGCTTCTCGACCTGGACCTGGGTCGCGATACCCGCGTGGTCGGTCCCGAAGATCCAACGCGTGCGCCGTCCCTGCATCCGGCGCAGGCGAATCAGGGCGTCCTGGATCGTGTGGTTCAGCGCGTGACCCATGTGGAGAGCGCCGGTCACGTTCGGAGGCGGGATCGCGATCGAGTAGTTATCGGCGCTGTCGCCCTTGGCCTCGGCCGCGAACACGCCGGACTCCTGCCAGGCCGCGAAGATCCGCGGCTCGACCGCCGCAGGCTCGTAGCGGGTGCGCTCCTGGAGCGCGGCGAGGCGGTCGCGGCCCGGCACCTAGCTACCGAGCGAGCCGACGAAGTCGACGAACTTGCGCGTGTTCCGGCAGACCGGCCCGTGGCCGAAGGCGACGACCTTGGGGGCCAAGTCCTCAAGGCGACGGGCCGAAGCGCGGTTGCGCGCTGGGTCGGGCGTGAAGAAGCTTTTCGGCTCGCGCAGCCCGGGGATGCCGGTCAGCGAGTCGGCGCCGTTGAGCACGTCGCCGAGGATCAGCACGCGATCGTCCTCGCGCCAGAAAGCGACGTGTCCGGCCGAGTGGCCCGGAACCTCGAGCACCCGGAAGCCAGCTACGTCGTCGCCCTCGCGCAGCGCGCGGTCAACGGCATGGCCGGGCCCGGTCATCGTGCGCCAGAACAGCTGGGCGAGCCAGTGATCGGGCTGACGCTCGCCGATCAGGTCAGGGTTCTCGGCCGCGTCGACATCGCCCTCGCCGACCCAGAACGGCAGGCCGAGCGCCTCGCAAACAGCGTGGCTCGCGCCCTGGTGGTCAGGATGGGCGTGGGTCAAGGCGTGGGCGCTGAGCTCGCGGCCTTTCAACTGGCGCAGGATCCGGCCCGTCGCGTAGCGGGTCGAGGCGTCGACCAGCACGCCGTTCATCAGGTAGACGTTGATCGCATTCGGCGGGAACCCGCTTAGCTGATAGACCCCTTCGGCGATCTCCTTCATCGAGATCAGAAACTATCCCAATGGCCTCCCCCGCTCTTTCCGACCGGCGCGTCCTGGTCACGATCCCGATCAGCCACTACTGCGAGAAGGCGCGCTGGGCGCTCGAGCGCGCGCGGCTCGACTACGAGGAACACCGCCACATCCAGGGCATCCACGTGCTCGCGGTCAAGCGCGCGGGCGGTGGTCGCACGGCCCCGGTGCTTAGGACAGGCGAAGGCATCTTCTCCGAGTCGCGCGACATCCTCGTCTACTGCGACCGGTTCGTCGCGCCCGAGCGCGCGCTGTATCCGGCAGGTGACCAAGAGGTCACAGAACTCGAGCGGCGCTTCGATTGCGTTCTCGGGCCCGAGGGGCGGCGCTGGATGTACCAGCAGGCGCTCGGCGCGCCGGAGCTGTTCACTCCGTTCAACCTGACGGGCGTACCCGGCTGGGAGGCGCGGCTGTTCCCGATCCTGATGCCGATCGCCGACATCGGGATCAAGCGCTACCTCGACGTCAGCGAACGGACGGCGGCGATCGCCAAGACGCGGGTCCACGCCGAATTCGACGCGGTTGCGGAGCGGCTGAGTGACGGGCGGCGCTATCTGACCGGCGACCGGTTCACGGCCGCCGATCTCACTTTCGCTGCGCTGTCAGCCGCCGTTCTCGCACCACCCGATTATGGGGTCCCCCTGCCGCAGCCGGAACAGATGCAGAGCGAGCTCGCCGCCCAGTTCCGCGCCTGGCGCGAACACCCCGCGGGCGAATTCGCGTTGCGGATCTTCCGTGACGAGCGCCGCAGCTAAGCCGACTGCTGCTCGTCTTGGGCGACCGGTAACTCGTCCTTTACAGCCTCTGTGACGAGCGTCGGCTGGAGACCCTTCTCGATCGTCTCCTTGGTCACCACGCACTTGGTCACGTCGCGGCGCGACGGGAGCTCGAACTGGACCTCTAGCAGAACCTCCTCGAGGATCGAGCGCAGCCCGCGGGCGCCGGTCTCGCGCTCGAGCGCCCTGTTGGCGATCGAGTTGAGCGACTCGTCGGCGAAGACGAGTTCGATGCCATCGAACTCGAAGAAGCGCTGGAACTGCTTGATGAGCGCGTTGCGCGGCTCGGTCAGGATCGTCACGAGATCATCGCGCGAGAGTTGGTGGATCACCGAACACACCGGCAGACGGCCAATGAACTCGGGGATCAAGCCGTACTCGACTAGGTCCTCGGGCAGCAGGTGCTCGAAGACCTCTCCCATGTCCGAGTTGTGCTTGGAGCGGACGGCGGCACCGAACCCGACGCCCTTATGGCCGATCCGTCGCTCGATGACCTTGTCGAGGTCGGCGAACGCCCCGCCGCAGATGAACAGGATGTTCGTCGTGTCGATCGTCAGGAACTCCTGGTGGGGATGCTTGCGCCCACCCTGCGGTGGCACCGAGGCGACCGTCCCCTCGAGGATCTTCAGCAGCGCCTGCTGGACGCCCTCGCCCGAGACGTCGCGGGTGATCGAGGGGTTGTCGGCCTTACGGGCGATCTTGTCGACCTCGTCGATGTAGATGATCCCGGTCTCGGCCTTCTTGACGTCGAAATCAGCGGCCTGGATCAGCTTCAACAGGATGTTCTCGACGTCCTCACCGACGTAGCCGGCCTCGGTCAGCGCCGTCGCATCCGCGATTGCGAACGGCACGTTGAGAATCCGTGCGAGCGTCTGGGCGAGCAGCGTCTTGCCACAGCCCGTCGGCCCAAGCAGCAAGATGTTCGACTTCTGGAGCTCGAGCTCGCGATCCTCCTGCTGCATCATCTGGACGCGCTTGTAGTGGTTGTAGACGGCCACCGAGAGCGTCCGCTTGGCGGGCACCTGGCCGACGACGTACTCCTGGAGGACGGCGTTGATCTCCTGCGGCTTGGGCAGGTTCTCGAGATCGAAGCTGGCCGGTCCGGCGAGCTCCTCGTCGATGATCTCGTTACAGAGATCGATGCACTCGTCGCAGATGTAGACCCCGGGCCCGGCGATCAGCTTCTTGACCTGCCGCTGCGACTTGCCGCAGAAGCTGCAGAGCAGCTGTTCATTCGAGTCGGTCGGCCTGGCCATCAGCTACTCGAGCGGGACATCAGACGCTCGTTATGACCTTGTCGATGATCCCGTAGGTGGCGGCTTCCTCAGCGCTCATGAAGTAGTCGCGCTCGGTGTCGTTGGCGACCTTGTCGAGCTCCTGGCCGGTGTGCTTTGCGAGGATCTTGTCGAGTCGCTGGCGCGTGTCGATGATCTCCCGCGCGTGGATCTCGATGTCGGAAGCCTGACCTTGGAAGCTCGATGAGACCTGGTGGATCAAGATCTTCGCGTTCGGCAGTGAGAGCCGCTTGCCAGGAGCGCCGCCGGCCAGCAGCAACGCGCCCATCGACATCGCGATGCCGACGCAGATCGTCTGCACGTCGGGCTTGATGTACTGCATCGTGTCGTAGATCGCGAGGCCCGCGTAGACCGAGCCGCCGGGCGAGTTGACATAGAGCGAGATGTCCTTGTCGGGATCCTCGGCCTGGAGATGGAGCAGCTGGGCGACGATCAGGTTCGCGATCTCGTCGGTGACCGGCGTGCCGAGGAAGACGATCCGCTCGTTGAGCAGACGGGAGTAGATGTCAAACGCGCGCTCTCCGCGAGAGGTCTGCTCGACGACCATCGGGACTAGGGGGCTCATGGCTCTCGCTTTGTTTCGCTTGTCGGGTCCGAATCCTTCAGTGCGGGCCAGTGTATCTAGGACCAGCGGGCGACCGACCAGGTGCGAGAGGTGCACCTCAGGAGTCCGGAGTCCAGATCTCCTTGGGCTTTGCCGGCTCGTCCTGATCGGGCGTCCAGAGCTCGTCGCGGGCCTTCGCCTGCTCGATCGGAATCGGCTTGGCCGACTCGACGAGCAGGTCGACAACCTTGCGCATCCCGATGTCCTCGAGCAGCAGCTCCTCGCGTCCCGCTTCGCGCGCACGCTCGAGTGCGCGCCGAATCGCCTTGTCGCTCTGGCCGGCGCCGCTCTGGGCGGCAGCGGCGCGCAGCGCGTCGAGCACCTCCTCCTCCGAGACATCAATCTGCTCGGCCTCGAGGATCGCCGCGAGCACGCTTTCGCGCGCCAGGGCGCGCTCGGCATCGCCCTCGTGCTCGGTGATGAACTCCTCTTCGCTCTGCCCGACCATCTCGAGGTAGCGCTGGGGCTCGAGGCCCTGGGCCGCGAGCCGCTGCGCGGTCTCGCCCCACATCTCGTGCGCCTTGGTGTGGACCAGATCGTGCGGCACGTCGACCTTCGATACGGCGACGGCGGCATCGACGGCCGCCTCGCGAAACTCGTTCTCGACCTGCTGGGTGTCTTGGTCGAGCACCTTGGAGTCGAGGTCGGCGCGCAACTCGGCGAGCGAGTCGAAGCCGCCCGCTCCGACCGCGAAGTCATCGTCGAGCTCGGGGACGACCTTCTCCTTGACCTCCTTGAGGTCGACGTCGAAGGTCACCGCCTTCCCAGCGAGATGCTCGGCTCGGTACTCCTCCGGAAAGCTGACCTCGACGACGCGCGAGTCGCCCGCCGACGCTCCCTCGAGCTGGGGCTCGAAGCCTTCGATCAGCCGGTTGGATCCGAGTTCGAGCACGAAGCCGCGCGCGTCGCCACCTTCGAAGGTCTCGCCCTCGACCTTGCCGACGAAATCGATCACCACGTAGTCGCCCTCGGCGGCCGGCCGTTCGACCGTCTCGAGCTTCGCCATCGACTCGCGCATCCGCTCGAGCTCACCGTCCACGACGGTCGAGTCGACGGCCGGCTCGCGTCGGCCGACCTCGAGTCCCTTGTAGTCGCCGAGCGTGGCTTCGGGCCGGACGGCGACCTCGAACGAGAACGCCAGCGCCGCGCCCTTCTCGGGAACCTCGGAGAGGTCGAGTTGCGGGTCCCCAATCGTCACGATGCCCGCGTCGGAGACGGCTTGGGCGTACCAGCCGGGAAGCGAGCGGCGGATCGCATCGTCGAGCACCGACTCGCGGCCCATCCGCTGCAGCACGACCGGGGCGGGCACCTTGCCCTTGCGGAATCCGGGCAGCTTGAGGTCGTGGCCGAGGGCTGTCGCGGCCTCGCTGACGGCCGAATCGACCGACCCGGGATCGACCTCGACCTCCACTCGCACGCGCGAGTCCTCGAGATCGGTTCGCTTGGTCGTCAGGGTGTCGGTCATCGGGCAGCCACGATACTTAGAAGGCGATGGCGGAGAGTGCTCGATTGCGCCGTGGAGGAGCAGAACGGCTGCTCGCGTGGATCTACACGGGTCCGCTCGGTCGGCTATGGGGCGGCGTCGTCGACCTCGCGGTGCTACTGGTGAGGATCGGCTGGGCGCGGCTGCGAGCTCGGACCGGGCGCGCCTAGCAGGCGCCGCCGTTTGCTCGGCGGGTGTTCGGGTAGAAGATCTGAGCCCAGGCAACTTCCTGACGAGGAGCAGAGATGAGCGCGAGCGAACCGGACCACTACGAACAGCGAACCGAGACCCGACCGGCGTTTCATACGACCGAGTTCTGGGCGTTCGTCGTGGTCGTGCTGGGGCTGCTGCTCGCGGGTGCGATCACAGGCGGTGGACCGGGGCCCGACGCGCTTCCGGCAGGCCGGGTCTGGCTGCTCGTGGTCGTCGCGACGGTCGGCTACATGATCAGTCGCGGCCTGGCGAAATCGGGCTCCGCCGGTGCCGAACACGCAGCGCCCTCGGCTGCCTCTGGAAACTCGCTCGGCACCCGCGTGCGCGCGGCCGCGCAGGTGCTCACAGATGGACCCGATACGGCCGCTGGCACGCCGACGGAGGTCACTCCCTCGACACAGCCGCCACGCCGCGGAGCGTTCTGAGGTCCGGACTCGATAGTCCCCTTTCTGGGTAAGGAGCGATAACGGATCCCAGGGAAAAGGAGCACACGTAATGGACCACGACGAGACCGACGCAACCCAGAACAGCGGAGAGTCAGACGCCGCCAAGGACGCCGACAACCCCGAGACCGAGGACGGTTCGAGCGTGGACCAGGGTCTTGGCTCTGAGACCGGAGCGTTGGGTGGCGGGAAGCAGACCGAGCCCAACGCGCCTTCCGGAACCCCCGGACTGCGCGATCCCCGAGGACCGGAATCGGTGCAGCAGTAGCC
>JACCVG010000137.1 GCA_013698335.1 Thermoleophilaceae bacterium | reverse complement strand
CTGTGCGTTCGACAGGAGCAGGTCACGGTCCTCGCCGAACGCCTCGAGCGCCTCCGCCGGGGAGGCCAGGACCAGATCGTCGATCTCGTCGAGTGACGCGAGGCCGTGCCAGACGGCAACGACGACCGCGAGCAGCAGGGCGGGTAGGGCGACTCGCCGGATCACTGACGCAGCGCCTCGAGCGCTTGCTCGCGGAGGCCGACGAACGCCGGGTCGGTGATCGTCTCGAGTCGTGGCCGAGGCCGGGCGAACGGGACTTCGAGCTCCAGGACCACCCGCCCCGGGCGCCGCGAAAGCACGGCGACCCGGTCCGCCAGGAAGAGCGCCTCCTCGACGTCGTGAGTCACGGCGACGACCGTCCGTGGCTCCTCACCCAGGGCGCCGGCCAGCCACTCTTGCATCTCGGCGCGCGTGATCGAATCGAGCGCGGCGAACGGCTCGTCGAGCAGGAGCAGCGGCCGTTCCGGGAGCAGGGTGCGTAGGAAAGCGACCCGCTGGCGCATGCCGCCGGACAGTGCGGCCGGGGCGCTGCGCTCGAACTCGCCGAGCCCGAAGCGCTCGAACAGCGGCTCGGCGCGCGCGCGGGCCTCGGAGGGGGGGACGCCCAAGCACTCCAGTGCCAGCGCGGCGTTGCCGAGCGCATCGCGCCAGGGCAGCAGGAGGTCGCGCTGGGGCATGTAGGAGCACGCGCGGAGGCGCTCACCGCTCGCGCGGCGGCCCCCGACCGAGACCTCGCCTTCGTCCGCCTCCGAGAGGCCTGCGACCAGCTCGAGCAGCGTCGACTTGCCGCATCCCGAGGGCCCGACCAGCGCCACGAACTCACCCTCGGCGACTTCGAGATCGAGGCTGTCAAGCGCGGTGAGAGGCGCTCCGCGACGGTCGGCGGCCGGATAGACGCGACGGATCGCGCTGAGCGTGACGATGCATTTCTCCCTTCGCTGGCATGACCCAGATCAGGTTCGTCGGGTCGGCGCCAGGCAGCGCCCTCTCAGCCCCTTCAGCGGGGACCCCCCGGTAGGTGGCACACGCTATCGGATCGATCGGCGCTCGGGGGCGCGCAGCAACAGCAGCCGCTCGCTGGTCGCGACTTGCTCGAAGCCCGCCGAGCGCGCCCAGGCCCCCTCTTTGACTGTCGGCGCTCCCGGCCGCCCTGTTCCGACGACCAGATAGTCAAAGCCGCCCTCTTCGACCGCGGTCAGGAAGCCGGCGCGATCGGAGTACCGATTTAGGACGTGCTCGATCTTGCGACCGACGTAGACGACCTCGTTGCCAAACCTCGGCCCGAAGGCGGGCAGCACGGGCGCCACCCCGACGTCGGTCCAGACTCCCGTGAGCCCGATTCGGTTGTCGGCCGGGGCGGCCTCGGCGATCGCGTCGAAGACCGGATCGAGCTCGTGGTAGCGCTCGTCGTTGAACCGTGCCTGCGTCAGGTGGCCGCCGGCGATCGCACCAATGCACAGCACGAGGGTCGTCGCGCCGGCCAGGGTCCGTCGCCCGCTGCGGGCCACAACGACCAGCACGGCGAGCGCAGCGAAGGCGGCGAGCGCCGTGATCCAATCCGAGAACAGCAGCGTGGGCCCGTCCCCAACCTGGCCCGACGCCAGCAGCGAGTCGCGCACGGCCAGCAGCCCCAGAGTGCAGGAGACGACCAGTAGCGGCGCACGGAGCGAGATGACCCAGGCGGCCAGTGGTGCGGCGACGAGCAGCGCCGGCAGGCCATAGCGGCTGTCGGCTCCCACCAGGACGGGCATTCCCTCCGGCCCTCCGGCCGTGTACGGCGTCACCGCGTAGGCGACGAGCAGCAGGGCGAAGCAAGCGGCGCCCGCGCGAACGACCCCGGCCGACGGCAACCGGCCCCGCATGGTGGCGATCAAGCCCGCCCCCGCGCCACCCGCGAGCAGCAGCGCCCCGGTGTACGCCCAGAACTGGCGTAACTGGGGCAGGATGTACTCGGCCCAGACGTCGGGCTGGGTCAGATAGTTGGCCAGAGTGAAGCCGGCTGCCGCACGGACCGGATCGGGTGGTGCGCTGAAGATCGTCATCCCGAACGGGGCCAGTTCGACCGGGAAGACCGGATTGCCCGATTCGACGAGATTGCGCAGCATCCAGACTCCGCCGCTGAGCGCGATTACTCCGATCAGAACGACCGCCTGGCGGGCGAGCGTGGCGAGATCGTCCCTTGCCGCCAGCCTTGCCCCCGTCCAGGCGGTGACGACGACGACGACGGACAGCACGGTGTACCACTTCGTCCCGAAGGCGACCCCCAGCCCCAAGCCGGCGAGCACCAGCTCGGCGGTCGAGGGGCTCCTTCGATGCCGGAGGAGGAACAGCAGCCCGGTGCCGAGACCGAACAGCGCAAAGCTGTCGACCAGCCCGGCCGACAACGACGAGACCGAGAGTGCGGGAACCGCCATGAACAAGCAGCCCGCGATGGTCGCGGCCGACCGGACGGCGCCGAGGTGGCGAGCCAGCGCATAGACCGACACTCCGGTCAGGATCCAGAACGGATACATGACCAGGTGGGCGAGGAAGTCGTTGCTCCAAGGCAGCGTCACCGCCAGCAGCAGCACGTCGCCGCTGTTGGGGTAGTGGCCGGGCGAGACGTTGGGCACGAAGACGTCGATCTGCCAGAGGGAGCCGGTAGCCAGCCAGCCAGCCACCTGGGGCAGATGGAAGGTCGAGAAGTCGATCGAGCTGGGAACGACGACGAGGCGGCTGCGCAGCACCGCGAGCCCATACAGGACGACCAGCCCGAGCCCGACCCAGGCGAGCAGCCGAGCGGCCGGTGGATCAAGCGGTGCCTCGCGAACCGGGGCTTCCAAGCCCCGATCGGGTCGCTCGGTCCGGGGGCAGAACCAGGCTCCGACGAGCACCAGCGACGAGGTGACCAGAACGGCTGGGATCGAAAGCAGTCCCAAGGCGAGCGGGATCACGTGCACCCCCAGCACCGCGGCCGTCGCGATCAGCCCGAAGGCCAAGACCCGCTCGACGCCTCCGAGCCACGGGAGCCGGCGTCGCTCGATCAGCGCGGCGGCCGCGAGGCACGCGGCGAGCATCGCAGCGAGCGCGACGAGGCCGGCGAGGTAGTCGCCCAAGGGCATCGCCGCCTCACTCTATTCAGGCGGCGTGAGGATGCTTCGCGGTAAGCGCCTTGACGAAGTCGTCGAGCTGGCGTGTGGTCCAGCACTCGAAGACGGCGTCGCAGAAAGGCTCGTAGGCCTGCATCACGGAGTCGCCGTAGTTCCAGTAGAGCTTCGGCTCGGGGTTGAGCCAGAACATCCGGCCGGCGTTCTCGGCGAGGTCGGCGAACGCCTGCGCGTAGGGCTCGCGGCCATTGGTGCGGGCATCGCCCATCACGATCACCGTCGAGCGTGGGTCGAGGTCGTCGGCAACCTGCTCGTGGAACTCGAGCCAGACGCGCCCGTAGTCGGTGTAGCCCGAGACATCGGCGACGCCCGCATCGGTCGCGATCGCACGCGAGACAGCGGCGAACGACCGCTCGCGCTCGAAGACTTCGGTCACCTCCGAGATCCGCTCTACGAAGACGAAGGTGCGCAGCTTGCGGAACGCGTCGTGCAGCGCGTGCAACACGGAGAGGAAGAAGACACTCGAGCTCGTGACACTGGTCGAGACGTCGCAGAGCACGAACAGCTCCGGTCGGCGCGGCCGCTTAGGCCGGTGCTTGATCCGCAGCGGAACGCCACCGGTCTCGAGCGAAGCGCGCATCGTCGCGCGCACATCGACCGCCGCGCCGCGGGTGTGGCCTCGCTGCTCGCGCCCCTGCGTTGCCAGCCGGCGCTTGAGCTGGGCGACGACCCGGTGGACTGCGGCAAGGTCCTGGAGCGGCCCACTCGGCAGGGCGCGGTCGAACTCCTGCAGCGGGCGGCTCGGTGGCAACGATTGGGTGCGCTCGATCATCTGGCGCTCGAGCTCGCGCCTCAGGTGGCGCTCGAACTCGCGCAGCCGCTCGCGCGGGACCGCGTCGGGATCGGGCTCGGCGCCCTCGACCGGACGGCCCTCTCCCTTGAGGCCGAGCGTGCGCCTGATCCGCTGCACATCGACGCCGATCACACCCGATCCCTCGCCTTGGCGGCCGAAGGCGGCGATCGCCAGCCGCGCCATGTCGCGCAGCTCGCTGTCGGAGCCATCCCGGACAGCCTGGCGGATCGCCTCCCGGAGTTGATCGGGGTCGAACTCGCCACCATCGGAGCGGTCGGCCGAATCGCCTTCGGTGATGCCCTGCTCGATTGCCTCGCGCTCGGCGGCGCGGAAGAAGAACCGGTCGAAGACGAGCTCGAAGACGCGCCGGTCCTCGGGCGACTTCGCGAGCGTCGTCGCGAGCGCCTCGCGGAAGTCCTCCTGGTCGGTCCATTCCACGAGCTGGAGCGCCGCGAAGGAGTCGAGCAGCTCGGAGGTGCCAACGGCGAGCCCTTCCTCGCGCAGCGCGTCGGCCAGCTCGAGCATCCGCGCCGGCAGGCCGCCGCCGGGCACTGCGTTCAGCCCCGCTCGGCCGCGCTGCCCAGCAGGCCGCCCGCGAGCTTGACGCCGGCGCGCTCGGCGACGAGGTCGAGATCGGTGCGGTGCTTGACGATGATGCTCATCGTCTGCTCGAGCATTGCGCGGTCGATGTCCTCCGCGCCGAGCAGGATCAGCGCACGCGCCCAGTCGATCGACTCGGCGATCGAGGGTGGCTTGCGCAGGTCGAGGTCGCGGACCATCTGGATCACCTCGACGAGTCGCTTGCCGACCGCCTCAGGGAGGTCGGGCGCGTGTAGGCGCACGATCTCGAGTTCGCGCTCGGCGTCGGGGTAGTCGAGCCACAGGTAGAGGCAGCGCCGCTTGAGCGCCTCGGTCAGCTCGCGCGAGTTGTTCGAGGTCAGCAGCACGATCGGCCGCGAGCTGGCCTCGATCACGCCGAGCTCCGGGATCGAGATCTGGAAGTCCGAGAGCACCTCGAGCAGCATCGCTTCGAACTCCTGGTCGGTCTTGTCGATCTCGTCGATCAGTAGGACGACCGGTTCGGTCGCCGAGATCGCCCGCAAGAGCGGTCGCTCGAGCAGGAACTCGTTGCTGAAGATGTCGTCGGAGACCTCGTCCCAGCCGGCTTCGCGCGATTCGGTCTGGATCCGCAGCAGTTGCTTGCGGTAGTTCCATTCATACAGCGCCTTGGCCTCATCGAGACCCTCGTAGCACTGGAGTCGGATCAGCTTGCGCTCGGTCGCCCGCGAGAGCGCCTTGGCGAGCTCGGTCTTGCCGACGCCGGCGGGACCCTCGACGAGGATCGGTTTGCCGAGCCGCTCGGCCAGGAAAGCGACCAGCGCCGTCGATTCGTCGGCCAGGTAGCCGGCACCCTCGAGGCCGTCGCGGACCTCTTCGACGCTCTGGGGTTCTCCTTTCACGCGGTGAAGGATACTTTCAGCCTCTGTTCGGACTCCTCTCGACACCCGCAGCGTGGTTACTGGGCCAGGGTTCCAGCTTCCCGGGACCAACCAACTTCCCCGGCGCGGGCGCCGGGCCGAACCTGACCCCGCTGCTGATCCTTTTCGGGGTCGGCTTCGTGATCATGATCTACGGGCAGATCATCAAGTCGAACCTGCTGCTGATCGCCGGCCTGGTGATGGTCTCGATCGCCTGCTTTGCGATTCCGCTGCTCGCCTACGTGCTTTGAGCCCCGACCAGACGGTCGGGACCCACTAGATTCCCCGGCCATGATGGAAGTCCAATCAGGCCTCGAAGGCGTCGTAGCCTTCAGGACCGAGATCGCCGAGCCGGATAAGGAGGGCTCGGCACTTCGCTATCGCGGTGTCGATATCGAAGATCTCGTCGGGAAGGTCCCGTTCGAGCACGTCTGGGGTCTGCTCGTCGACGGCTCGTTCGAGCCCGGGCTCCCGCCGGCGCAACCATGGCCGCTGACCGTGCGCTCGGGCGACCCGCGCGCCGATGTCCAGGCCGCGCTCGCGATGCTCGCGCCGGAGTGGGGCCTCCAGGAATTGATCGATCTCTCCGATGAGCAGGCGCGCGACGATCTCGCGCGACTCTCGGTGATGGCGCTGTCATTCGTCGCCCAGTCGGCGCGCGGAGGAGGCAAGCCGCCCGTGCCCCAGGCCGAGATCGACAGGGCGCGCAGCATCCCCGAGCGGTTCCTGCTGCGCTGGCGCGGCGAGGCCGACCCCCGCCACATCAAGGCGATAGACGCCTACTGGGTTTCGGCTGCCGAGCACGGCATGAACGCCTCGACCTTCACGGCGCGCGTGATCGCCTCTACGGGGGCCGATGTCGCGGCTTGCCTGTCAGGCGCCGTCGGCGCCCTCTCGGGCCCCTTGCACGGTGGCGCGCCCTCGCGCGTGCTGGCAATGCTCGAGGGCGTCCAGCAACTCGGCGACGCCGAGTTGTGGGTCAAGCGTGCGCTTGACTCGGGCGAGCGGTTGATGGGCTTCGGCCACCGGATCTACCGCGCCGAGGATCCCCGCGCGCGGGTCCTTCGCCGGACCGCGCGTGAGGTCGGCTCGCCGCTGCTCGAGGTCGCCGAGGCACTGGAGCAGGCCGCACTCGCCGAGCTCGCGGCGCGCAAACCCGACCGGGTGCTCGCGACCAACGTCGAGTTCTGGTCGGCCGTGATCCTCGACGACGCCGGCGTCCCGCCCGAGCTTTTCACGCCGATGTTCACCTGCGCCCGCGTCGCGGGCTGGTCGGCCCACATCATGGAACAGAAGCGCGAGGGCCGATTGATCCGGCCGACTGCGCTCTACGCGGGCCCCGGCCCGCGTCCGGTCTCCGAGGTCTGACTACTTCTTAGGCGGACGTCCGCCGAGGTCGAGCTCCGGCGGCTCGTCGACGTTCGGGAGGTCGCCGCGGACCTCGGGCAGCGGCAACGTTCGCTGCTCCTCCGGGATCGCGCGGGTCTTGGCTTCGGGGTCGGTCCGTCGCGGTGACTCGATCGGGGGATCCTCATCCAGCCAGGCCGGCTCGCCGCGTGCCTGTCGGGCGCGGGTCCGCGGCATGTCGTCGGCGGGACGCTTGGAGCGTTCACGGAGCCCGGCCGCGAACAGCATCGCCGCGCAGGCGAGCGCGAGCAGAGCCTGTCCGAGCGGTCGGTCGAAGAAGCGGACTGCGATCAACAGCGCGCTCCAGAGCCCGGCCCCGGCGATCACCGTCCCGTCCCCGAAGGGCAGGTGGAAGATCCGCTCGCGCGAGCGCTGGTGGAGCAGCACCAGAACGCCGATCGCGACGAGCACCTGCGCCCCCTCGACGAACGAGAAGGGGCCGAACGTACTGATGATCAGCAGCCAGGCGGCGATGCCGGCGACCCGCTGTTCGGGGCTCAGCGCGCGCCAGGTCTCGCGAATGTCTACCGCCATAGCGCGACCGTCTTCAGACCCCACCGGGTCATGCGCACGCGACGTTTCGGGGCTGACCACGAGTTCTCGCGCTACAGCGGCTCGCGCCCCGCGAACCCCGATTCGAGCGAATGCCAGTAGGCGATCTCGTCCTCGTCCTCGGTCCAACAGAGGTAGATCTCCTCGCCGTCGCGCAGCGAGGGGAAGTCGACGAGCCCACGGTCGAGGTCGCGCAGCACGATCCCCATCTCACCCAGCTGGGCGAGACCTGATCGCAGCCCGAGGAAGCCTTCGGAGACGACCTTCCCCGGCACGCCACCGCCGTTGGTCGGGGCAGCGTCGTCGAGTGCGCTGCGGGCCTCGCTGTCGGTCAGACCGGTTCGCGCGGTGCGCAGCGCAGCAATCCGCTCACGGAGCTCCTCGATCATCGCGTTGGCCTCGGCGAGGCTGTAGTGGCGCGTGTGCTGCAAATCAGTCGAAGTCGATCGGTATGTCCTCGACGCGCGGCTCGGGATCGGGCTCCTCGAGCCGCTCGAGGTACCAGTCGATCACGGCGCGCAACGTCTTGAGCACCTCGCGCACGAGCTGGTTGAACTGGTGCTGGAGCTCCGGCGGGACCAGCCGTCCAAAGGCATCCAGCAGAGCAAAGACCGCCGAGAAGTCGGGGATCCTGCCGGAGTCGCGTCGCACGCCCGCGTCGCCGTGCAGGCCGTAGTCCGCGAAGCCGCTCGTCCATTCCGAGAACGCGGGGTCCTCCCGCCAATCGGGGCGCGGGGGCTCAGCTCGGGTTGTCTGACGTGGTTCGTTCATCCTGCTTCTCGAACGAGACCTCGAGAGTCCCGTCCTCAAACCGCGCCGCGCTTGGTCGGTAGGCGGTCAGCGCGGGCGGGAGGATGATAGTCCGCTTCTGCCCGCCGACTCGGACGATCACCTCCAGGCCGATCTTCTTGAGCGTGATCTCGCCCTGGGTCGCGAACGGCAGCGCCAGCCGCAGCCGCGCGCTGCCGTTGTCGGAGACGAGCTCCTGGGAGAGCTGCTCGTAGAGGACGGCCTCCGCGTTCTGGTCAGCGAACAGTTCGTCGCCGAGCCGATCGAGCATCTCCGCTCCGATCACCTCCTGGTCGAAGTAGGGGGCGGTGAGGATCGGGACTGGCGCGAAGGCCGATTCGACGAGCTCCATCTGCTCCTGCTGGACGGCGCGCCACCCGGCGAAGTAGCCCTCGGCGACCGCTTCGGGGAAAACGCGGTTGACGACGACCGCGTCGGTCAGGTAGCCGTAGAGGTTGAGGTAGGTGAACGTCCGCATCGACTCCTTGATGACCATGCGGTCGGGGTTCATGACGAGTCGGATCGAGGTGCGCGATTTGTCTCGCAGGATGCCGTTCATCCCGCCGAGATTGCGGACCAGCCGCTGGATGTCGTCGAAGACCTCCTCGCCCGGCAGCTCGATGTCGAGCATCGTGCGGGCCAGCGGCCGCGCTGCGGCGACCATTCGGCGCTCGAGCGGGATCATCTTCTCGAGCCACCAGCTCGCGACGTCGGGGAAGGAGAGGAGCCGCAACGTCTCACCGGTCGGCGCGCAGTCGACGACGATCACGTCGTACTCGGCCGCCTCGTGGTGGCGCTTCATCTGCAGCAGCGAGAACAGCTCGTCCATTCCGGGCGGGACGGTCAGCTCCTCGGCGGCGATCCGGTCGACGCCGCGCTCGGCCAGCAGGCGTCCCATCCAGTCCTGGACCCCCTCCCAGTTGCGCTCCATCTCCTCCTGGGCCTGAACCTCCTGCGCAAAGAGGTGGTCAGCGCACTGCCGTGGATCGCTGCCGAGCTCGGTTTCGAGGGAATCGGAGAGGCTGTGGGCGGGGTCGGTGGAGAGAACGATAGTCCTCAGCCCTGCGCGAGCGCAGCGTCGCGCCGTTGCGGCGGCGACGCTAGTCTTGCCGACTCCGCCCTTACCCGTGTAGAGAATCGTGCGGGGAATCAAGAGGGGCATCGTAGTCGCGCATGAGCATCTCCCGCCGCCCAGCCATCACCAGACCAGCCCGCGCTGCGCTCGCCGCGGCAGTTGCCGCGATCCTGCTCGTCGGCTGTGGAGGCGGCCCGGATCCCGAGGAGCTGCTCGACAGCGCCTTCAGCGAGACGGTCGGGAGTGCCCAGGCCAGCCTCGGTCTCGACCTAGAGCTGCAGGGCGTCCCCGGGCTCACCGAGCCGGTTCGGCTCCAGCTCGAGGGTCCCTACCGCTCCGCGGCCGAGGACGAGCTGCCGGCGTTCGACTTCACGGTCGCCGTCGACGCCCCGGTGCCCGGCCAGGCGCTCGAGCTGACCTCGACCGGGGGCAACTTGTTCGTGACGCTCGCAGGGACCGCCTACGAGGTCGGCGAGGACGCGGTCGCAGAGCAACTCGCCGCCGACGCTGCCAACGACGACGAGGACGGCCTAGCCGCGCTCGGAGTCGATCCGCGGTCGTGGGTCGAGGACCCGAGCATCGAAGGCGAGGAGGAGATCGATGGGGTCCAGGTCACGCACGTAACCGGTGTGTTGAGCGTTCCGGCGATGGTCGCGGACCTGAACAGTGCCGCCCAGAACGCATCGACATCCGGTGATCAGACGGCTCCGGTCCTGACCGATGAGCAGATCGCGCAGATCGAGGAGACGGTCGAGAACCCGGCTTTTGATCTCTACGTCGGCGAGGACGGCAAGATCCGCCGGCTGAGCGCGAGCATCACCTTTGCGGTGCCCGAGGCGGATCGCGCGGGAATCGGAGGCCTCGAGAGCGGGCGGCTCGGCTTCGAGCTCGAGCTTTCCGCGGTCGGCGAGCCGGTCACGATCGAACCGCCTGAGGATCCGAGGCCGATCGAGGAGCTGACGGAGCAGATCCAGGCGCTCACTGGTGGACTGGTCGCGCCGCAGGAGGTCCCGGGTGGATCAGGTGCCGGCGCGGTGCCGGGAGGGTCTGACGGCGGACCGGCGCCGGGCGGTGCCGGTGCGGACGCATTCGAGCGCTACGCCGAGTGCCTCAAGGACGCCGATCCCGCCGATCCGGCGGCGGTCGCCGCCTGCGGCGAGTTGCTCGGCGCCCAGCCCTAGGCTAAGCCGGCGCCGCGGCGAGCCCGAAGCCGCTCGCGTACAGCGCGTCGATCCGCTCGAGCTCCTCGATCGTCAGGTCCGGCGCTTCCGAGGCTCCGGCGAACTCCTCGAGCTCGGCGATCGTAGAGACCGTCGGGACGACGCAGGCGATCCCGGGCTGGGCGAGGATGAATCGCAGCGCGGCCTGGGCGAGCGTCCGCTCTCCCTCGATCGCCAGGAACCTCAGCCGCTCGACCTTCTTGAGACCATCGACCAACCACTCCCGCTTGCGGTGACGCCGGTGGTCGTTGCCGGTGAAGGTCGTCTCGAGCGTGTACTTGTCCTCCAGCAGACCGCTGGAAGTGGGCACGCGGGCCATGATGCCGGCGTCGCCGCGCTCGGCGAGGAAGTCCGAGCCGGGCTCCTGCTCGAGCAGGTTGTAGACGGTCTGCAACGCGCTGATCCCGCGTCGCCCGAGCGCCTCGACGCCTTCGTCGCGCCAGCCGATCGCCGGCCCGAGCGCGACGCCGTAGTGGCGGATCTTGCCCTCGGTGACGAGCTCCTCGAGCGCGGCGAACAGCTCGTCGTGCTCGATCGCGTCGATCCGCGGGTTGTGCAGCTGGTAGAGGTCGACGTAGTCGGTTCCGAGGCGGCGCAGGCTCGACTCGAGCGCCTTGCGGGCGTGGGCCGCCGACCAGTTCTGGGGCCGCTCGCCCTCTGAGTGCTGCTGCCGCTCTGAATCGAGCTCGTAGCCGAACTTGGTCGAGATCTGGATCGAATCGCGGTTGGCGGAGGCCAGCGCGCGGCCGACGATCTCCTCGTTGAGGCCCTGGCCGTAGGCGTCGCCGGTGTCGAAGAAGGTGACCCCGAGCTCGAGCGCGCGGCCGATCAAACGGCCGGGGTCGTCGGTCTCGCCCCACCAGTCCGATCCGAGCGCCCACGTGCCGAACGCGATCTCGGAGCACTGGAGGTCTGTGTTGCCGAATGTGCGGGTGCGCATTGGCGACGAGTGTAAAGACCGGGCGCGGCCGACATCATGTGATCAATAGCCTCCGGCCGGTGTCCGGAGGCCATCTGACAGGCGTCATCCCATGGATCGTCCTGATCGTCATCCTGGTCGTCCTGCTGCTGGTCGACCTGAAGTTGTTCGCCCGCGGCCGCGAGCCGGCCTTCCGCGAAGGCGTGATCTGGTCGATCGGCTGGCTAGTCCTCAGCCTCGCGATGGCGCTCGTCGTCTGGGTCGTTACCGGCATTCCGCAGGACGCGGTCCTCTATACGACGGTCTACTTGATCGAGCGCTCGCTCTCGCTCGACAACCTGTTCGTCTTCATCCTGCTGTTCTCGTATTTCGGGGTTCCCACCGAGTACCGTGCCCGGCTGCTGTTCTGGGGCATCGTCGCGGCGCTCGCCCTGCGCGGGCTGGCGATCTTCGGTGGCGTGGCGCTGATCGAGCAGTTCCATTTCGTCATCTACGTCCTCGGGGTACTGCTGCTCGTGCTCGCCTACCGGATCCTCCAGGGGGTCGTCGAGAACGTCGACCCCGACAAGAACCTGATCGTGCGTGCCGTGCGCCGCTTCTTCCCGGTGACCGACGACTTTCGCGGCCCGGGCTGGTTCGTGACCGAGGGTGGCCGCCGCCACGTCACACCACTGTTCCTCTGCCTCGCGGCGATTGTGGCCGCCGACATCGCGTTCGCGGTCGATTCGATCCCGGCCGCGTTCGCGATCACCCGCGATCCGTTCCTGATCTGGATGGGCAACGTCTTCGCGCTGCTCGGACTACGGGCGCTCTTCGTGCTGGTCGAAGGGCTGATCCGCCGCTTCCGCTACCTCGACGAGACGATCGCGGTTGTACTCGCACTCGTCGCGGTGAAGCTGCTGATCGAGGACTTCCTCTACATCACGCCGGTCCAAAGCCTGATCGGCGTGGGTATCGCCTTCACGATCGGGATCGTCGCCTCGCTGATCGGCGACGCCCGCGACCCGGACTCCGAGCAGAAGCTCGCCGAGCGGAGCGAGCGAACGAAAGCCTAGGTGCCGATGGCCGGGCTAAGCAAAGAAGAAGACGAGCCCGAGTACGGCGTAGAACGCGAGTAGCTGGAGGCCCTCGAACCAGTTCGACTCGCCGTCAGAGGTCACGAAGTTGGCGATCAGGATCGTCAGCAACAGGGCCGCGAGCTCGTAGCCGTTGAAGACGAGCGCCATCGGCGCGGGGCCGACGACGAACGACGCCAAGACCAGGACGGGCGCAACGAACAGGGCGATCTGGGCACTCGATCCGACGGCGATGTTGACCGCGAGGTCCATCTTGTCCTTCGCGGCGACGAGCACCGCCACCCAGTGCTCCGCGGCGTTGCCGACGATCGCGACGACGAATACGCCGATGAAGAACTCCGACAGGCCGATCAGCTCGGCGGTCTCCGAGATCGACCCGACGAGGATCTCCGACATCACGCCTACCGCGACCGCGGCGCCCGCGAGCAGGCCGACCGCCTTGCGCACGCTCCAGCTGGCCGGGTGGGCGTCGCCGTCAAACGGGTTGAAGACGTCCTTGTGAGTGCGCAACGAGAAGATGAGCCCGGCCACGTAGCTGAGGATCAGGATGATCGCGACCCCGATTGAGAGCTGCTCGAGGTCCGGTCCGAAGTCGACCCGCTCCTCGTTGACGCCGGGCAGGCCGCCGCCATGGACGAGCTGGAAGACGGCGGGCAGCATCAGCGCGCCGAGCGCCAGCAGCAACATCGTCGCCTGGGCGTGAGCGGCGGTCTGGTTGAAGGTCTGCTTGTCGCGCTTGAGGCCGCCGACGAGCATCGCCGCGCCGAGCACGAGCAGGATGTTGCCGAGGATCGAGCCGACGATCGAGGCTTTGACGACCTCCTGCAGTCCGGCGGTCAGCGCGAAGAAGGCGATGATCAGCTCCGGCGCGTTGCCGAACGTCACGTTCAACAGTCCACCGATGCCGGGCCCGGAACGGGCCGCGAGCTCCTCGGTCGCCTTACCCATCAGCGCAGCCGTCGGAATCACGCCGAGCGCTGCGGCACTGAAGATCAGCGGCGCCGCCGCGTGGGCGAGCTCGAGGGCAATCGCCCCCGGGATGAAGATCGCGAGGGCGTAGATCGGGTTGAACCGCCGGCCACCGCCCGTGGC
Organism: Thermoleophilaceae bacterium; assembly: GCA_013698335.1. Taxonomy (GTDB): domain Bacteria; phylum Actinomycetota; class Thermoleophilia; order Solirubrobacterales; family Thermoleophilaceae; genus JACCVG01. The sequence goes on along the minus strand of JACCVG010000137.1, from coordinate 242 downwards.
GGTCTCACTCATCGTCGTCGACTTCCTCGTCCGGGTCGAGCTCGGCGTTCGGATCGTCGTCGAGCGTGTCGTCGCCGCTCAGCGGGTCGGCGCTGACGCCGCGCCCGTCGCCGCCGTGGAAGTGGGCCTGGAACTCCTCGAGCTGCTCGTCGCGTTTGGCCTCGTCGATCGGGACGTCGTCATCGATCAGGACCCAGTCGGCGCCCTCGAACTCCTCCATGTTGAAGATCTCGCCATCGAGC
>JACCVG010000112.1 GCA_013698335.1 Thermoleophilaceae bacterium | reverse complement strand
AGCTAGACCGTGCTGGGCCTCCACCGGGCGGAAAGCGCCTCGGCCACTTCGCTCGGATGATGCGAACACCTCTCACGGGGGATACCTACGTCCGATGGGGGACTCGAATGTCCCGATCAGAGCGTGCATCGGTGGTGGCGGGGAACTAATCTGCGCCTGTACATCTATGCCGACCGCACAAGGTCGTCGGCGTGCGGCCGGGGTAGAGTTCGCGTTCGTCGGATGGGAACGAGTCGACCGGAGGTTGATGCGTTGAACGAGGGAGCAGCATCAGAGGCTAGGGAGGCGCCCGCCGCGCCGACGGCCGAATCCGGGCGCCGAGCCGACCAGCTGATGGATGTGCTCGAGAACTTCTTGGCTGCGGCCTGCCAGGCCGACGAACGTCTGGCGCGGCGGTTGTGTGTAGCTGACACGGTGTGGACGACTTACCTGACCGACGCCGACCAGGCGTTCACGATCTATCTCGACCGGTTTCCGATCGAGTTCCGGCGCGACGAGGATCCGAGCGCGGAGGTCAAGGTCTACGGCTCGGTGGCGGACAACATCGATGCCTGGACCGGCCGCAACTTTCTCGGCCTCGCGATCGCCAACGGTACCGTGACCTACGAAGGGCCCGTGCGCAAGGTGCTGCGGGTCGTGCCGATGTTCCGGCCACTCGGGCGGCACGGCGACTTCCGGACCCTCGTGCAGAGGAGTTCCGCGTCATGAACTGCAACGGATACCGCGCCAGCGGGAAGGAGACGTCGCATGGCTGAAGACACGCTCGACGACCGGAGCCCGGGCGGACCGGGGCCGGACGCAGCGGCGCTGCTCGACCAGGCGGCCGAGTTCCAGGACGAGACCGGCGCCGACATCCACGAGGGTGCGCTCCGCCACGACGAGAGGGTGCCCGGCGAGTTCTGGTCGATCTATTGCTCCGATGTCTACAAGAAGTTCGGCCGCAACGAGGTCCTGCGCGGCCTCGACGTCGGTATCCCTGAGGGCATGATCTCGATCATCCTCGGGCCGTCGGGTACCGGCAAGAGCGTGCTCATCAAGCACCTGATCGGGCTGTTGTTCCCCGACTCCGGCGACATCGTCGTCCACGGCGAGTCAGTGCCCAAAATGACGCTCTCGCGGCTGCTCGAGGTGCGGCGCAAGTTCGGGATCCTCTTCCAGGACGGTGCCCTGTTCGGATCGATGTCGCTGTATGACAACGTCGCCTTCCCGCTGCGCCAGCACACCGACTACAAGGAAGATCAAATCGCCGAGATCGTCAACGCGCGGCTCGTCGACGTCGGGCTTCAGAACGCTGGCGACCGCGTCCCCTCCGAGCTCTCGGGCGGCATGCGCAAGCGCGCCGGTTTCGCTCGCGCGCTGGTCCTCGGCCCAGAGATCGTCCTTTTCGACGAGCCGGACTCCGGCCTCGATCCGGTCCGCACGGCGCTGCTCTGCGACCTGATCAAGCAGATGCACGAGGAGAACGGCGGCACCTACGTCGTGATCACCCACGACATCGCCTCGGCCCGCCAGATCGGCGAGTACATCGCGGTCCTCTGGAAGGGCAAGATCGTCCAGTCTGGTGACGCGAAGTCGATGTTCGAGTCGAGCAATCCGTTCGTCCGCCAGTTCCTCAACAGAGATGTGCAGGGACCGCTCGGAATGGAATAAAGGCTAAGCCTCGCGCTGAGGCTTAGGCCGGCGGGGACTGAAGGAGCTCGTAGCGCCAGGCAGTGCCGATCGTGGCGATGTCCTGGCAGAGCTCGGCGACCTGCTCGCCGAGCGCATCCACATCGAGCGAGTCCTCGAGGGCGGAGCGCCTCAGTTCGGCGATCGCCGAGCGCCGCGAGCCCAGCTCCTCGAGCCGTTCGGCGACCGGCCCCGGAGGTTCTTCAGCCGCCGTTTCGGAGAACAGCAGGTCAACTGCCGCGGCAGCCTGCACGGCCCCGGCACGCGAGCGGCCCTGCTCGACGTCGAGCAGGGCTCGCAGAGCGATGTCCTCCGAGGCGAGCATGAAGACGCGGCGCGAGAGGACGGCGGCGACCGATTCGGTTGGGCGAAGCTTCTCGGTGCGGGTGAGTCGCGCGCCGCGCGGTGCTGGCGGGATGATCGCCGCGCTCCAAGTGCCCTTGTAGACCTGGGCGGCCTTCCCGTAGCCGATCCTGACCCCGCGCGGATCGCTGAGAGTCACCTCGACGACATAAGGATCCATCGCGGCGAGCCGGTAGGCGCGGACGGCGTCGTTGACCGTCCTGACGGCGTCGCCGACCCACTGTTTCTGGAGGTCCTCAGACTCGTCGATTGTGCGCAGCAGCTGCTGGGCGGCGCGCTCGTCACCGAGCGCCTGGGTCGCGCGAACGAAGGTCACGAGCGCGATCGGAACGACTGCCGCGGCGCCGCCGGGCCGAGCGGTACGGGTGCGGCGGCGAATGATCCCGCCCTCCGATGCGCCACGGCCGCCGATCACCTCGAACAGCAGGACATCGGCACTCCCTTTGAGATCCGAACTGGTCGCGAGCGCCGAGCCCTCGCCGTCGGCCGGGGGGGCGACCACGTAGCGCCCCACCTCGGGCCCGAGCGCGTGCGTGAACTCGAGCTGGACGAACGGGAAGTAGTCGGCCATCGCGCGGCAAACATATTGGTGCGGGTGCCCCGGCGCGCTTCGCACCCCTCCGTGCGACTGGCTACGATGCCGCGCATGGATTTCGGAGAGGGGACGGAGCGGGGCGAGCACCTGACGCGCGCGAGACTGCTGCGCGGGACGGTTGGAGGTGTCGCCGGCGGGCTGCTCGCGGTGGGGATCGCGGCCTGCGGTGGCGGCGGTGAGACGGACACGGCGGCCGAGCCCGCGGAGCCGACCGAGACGTCGGCCGCGACCGACTTCGGCAAGGAGCGGGACCCCTTCGACCCCGACGTCGAGGAGGCCTTCGGACCCGGTGACGCCGGCATCGCCAACTACGCCCTGACGCTCGAGTATCTCGAGGCCGAGTTCTACCGCCAGGTCGTTGCGAGCAACCTCTTCGAGGGTCCCCAACTGGCCTTGCTCAGAGAGATCGGCGCGAACGAGCAGCAGCACGTGAGGGCGATCAAGTCGCTGCTCAAGGACGTCGGCGCGAAGGCCGTCGATGCTCCCGAGACGGCCTTCGAATTGGGCCGAGCCGAGGACGTCCTGATCCTCGCGGCTGACATCGAGAACCTCGGTGCCGCCGCCTACCTCGGCCAGGCGACCCGGGTGCGCAACCCGGACGTCCTCAAGCTCGCCCTCTCGATCCACACCACCGAGGGCGCGCACGCAGCGGCGCTCGCCACCCTGATCGATCGCACGATCACGCCCGACGGCTCGATCGCCGCGCCGGCGAGCGGCAAGGAAGTCCTGAAGTCGGTCGAGCCCTTCCTGGTGAAGTCGTAGTGGGCGGACGGATCGACATGTCGGGCGTCGCGATCGAGGGCATGAGCCGCTCGGCGTTCATGCTGCGTGCCGCGCTCGGGGTCGGGACGCTCGCGGGCGTGGGCGCCGTGCAGTCCTTCGTGTCCACCGCATTCGCCCAGGACGAGGTCGTGAGCGTGCGCCCGGGCGGCTCGCGCGTCGACCTGGAGATCCTCCAGTTTGCGCTGACGCTTGAGCTGCTCGAGGCCGAGTACTACGAGCGGGCGCTCGCGGAAGCGACGCTCAGCGAGTCGAGCCGCGAGCTCGCGCAGCTGATCGGCGAGAACGAGCGCCAGCACGTGGAGAAGCTGAAGACCGTGATCGACGTCCTCGGCGGCAAGCCAACCAAGCCCCCGAAGTTCAAGTTCCCGTTCTCCGATGACGCAGCGTTCCTCGAGCTCGCCGAGGCTCTCGAGGACACCGGCGTCGGGGCTTACAACGGCGCCGCCCCCTCGGTCGAGTCGCTACCCGTGCTTGCCGCGGCCGGCGGCATCGTTCAGGTCGAGGCGCGCCATGCCGCCGCGGTGAAGATGGCGCGCGGGGTTAGCGTGACGCCGGCTTTCTCGAAGGCACTCGACATGGACGAGGTGTTCGAGGCGGCGGGCAAGTACATCAAGGGCAGCTGAGCCCGTGGCGATCGCCGACATCACCGTCACCGGCTGGCTCGGCATCCTGTTCGCCTTCACGGTACTCAGCCTCTTCGTGATCGCGCGGCTCCATTCGCCGGGCAGCGGTTCGGCCGAGCTGCTCGACTTCCGCCCGGACGAGCACGCCGAGATCCGAGCCGAGCTCGAGGCCGAGGATCTCCACCAGCTGGTCGACCGCGAGAACGCCCGGCGTCGTCAGCAGGGGCGCCCCGAGATCAGCGAAGCCGACATCGAGCTATATGGGCCGAGCGCCCTGCGTCGCGGCTAGCGCCCGACGAGCAATACGGCGACTACCATCGCCGCGACGAACAGCGCGACGGCCGCCCAGTACTGAGCGCGGTAGAGCAAGAAGCCTCCGGCGCCCAGGACGACCGCCAGGAAGATCAGGTCGATCACTCCGAAGCCGGATCCGAAGCAGGTCGATTGCGCGAGCGGGATCACGTTCGCAACTATGGCTGACGGGTGGCGAAAACGGGCACTGGGAGCGGTCTGAAATCGTCTAAATCCTCCATAAGAGGTATGCGTCCCCGCCGGGGGGGGTACGTCCGTGCATTGCATCCCGCCCCCGGGCGGCTAATACTTGTGTCGAGGGTGCGTCCCGACGCTCAAGGTCGGTGCAGTGGAGGAGTCCAGGTTTCCCGAGGAAGGAGCTGTTTGTGTCAGCCACCCAGCTAGAGCGGACCCCGCGCGTATCGCCGCCGAGCGCACCGCAGAGACTGCGGTCTGGCGCAGGCCGTGTCGTCCAGGGACCGGCCGGCATCCTCGAGCAGACCGCAGGGATGATGATCCTCGCGGGCAAGGCCATGACGGCCGCGGTGACCCCGCCCTTCAGCTGGCGCGGGGAGTTCATCGAAGAGTGCTTCCTGCTGATCCGCCGCTGCGCCTTCCCGGTCGCGCTGACGACGATCGGTTTCGGCTTCGGCGCGCCCGGCCTGCAGGCCTCCAACCTGCTGGCGGTTTTCGGTTCGATCGACCGCGAGGGTGCCTTCTTCGTGATGGCCTCGGTCCGCGAGTTCGCCCCGTGGATCAACGGCATGGTCATGGCGGGCGTCGGCGGCACGGCGATCTGCGCCGACCTCGGCGCGCGCAAGGTGCGCGAGGAGATCGACGCGCTCTCGGTGCTCGGCCTCGATCCGGTGCGCAGCATCGTCACGCCGCGGTTCCTCGCCCTCGGCCTGGTCACCGGCCTGATGAACCTGCTCGCGATCTCCTTCGGCGTGTTCGGCGGCTGGCTCGCGGCTGTTCCCGCCTGGGGCGAGACCTCGGCCGGTTTCTACGCGACCTTCTCCTCCAACTTCACCTTGCCCGACCTGCTCGGGAGCGTGATCAAGACCAGCATGTTCGGTTTCTTGATCGCGATCGTCTGTTGCTACAAGGGGATGAACGTCAAGGGCGGCGCCGAGGGAGTGGGACGCGCCGTCAACCAGGCCGTCGTGATCTCGTTCGCGGGCGTGTGGATCTTCAACTACATGTTCACGACGATCATGCTCGCCGCCTACCCCGAGACCGGCAACCTCCACTAGCGGGGAAGAGAGGCACCAGATGGCACAGGCAACTCGGGGACGCGTTCGCCCGGCGGCAGCCGCCGCAGGTGCGGAAAGCAACGGCGGCGGGTTCGTAGACGGCCTCGCCGCTCCGATCCGCTCGGGCCTCTACACGGTCGGCGACCTCGGTGCCTTCATCGGCCGCGCGCTCGCCGAGCTGGGTGGCGTCTGGCGCTACTCGGCCGAGATCCTGCGCCAGGTCGGCATCCTGATCGTCGGCTCGGCCGCCGTGATCTGGTTCATGGAGTTCATCATGGGCATGGAGTGCGGCCTCGAGGCCAACTACGTGCTTCGTGGCTATGGCGCAACGGTCTACTCGGGGGTCTTCACGGCTTACTGCGCGACGCGCGAGTGCGTGCCGTTCATGTGGGGTTGCATCATCGCCGCGAAGGTCGGCTGCGGCCTGGTGGCCGAGATCGGCTCGATGCGGATCAACGACGAGCTCGACGCGATGGACACGATGGGCCTCAACCCGATGCGCTACGTCGTCGCCACTCGGCTCGTCGCCGCCTGGGTCGCCTTCCCGCTGATCTTCCTGGTCGGGCTCGGCTTCCACTACCTCGCGAACTTCTTCATCCTGATCATCACGATCGGTGAGGTCTCGCAGGCCGGCTGGGAAACGATCCACTGGGGGTTCATCGAACCGATCGACATCCTGTACTCGCTGATCAAGGGCATGGTGCTCGGCACGATGATCGTCTTGGTCGGGATGTACTACGGCTACAACGCCTCCGGGGGGCCGGTCGGCGTGGGTACCGCGACCGCTCGCTCGATGATCCTCAACCTGATCATTATCTGCGTGGTCGGCGCGGCTCTGACGATGGTCTTCTGGGGCCTCAATCCCAACACCGCAATCGGCGGCTGACCGCGGCACATGGGGGGGCGTGGTAAGGGAGCGGCGACCTTCCTGGTAAGCAAGCCATGGATTCCGATCATCCTGGTCGGGGCCGTCATCTTCACGATCTGGGTCATCGACACCCGCAACCAGCCCCACAACGTCCGGGCCGGGTTCACCTCCGCTCTGCAGCTGTTTCCCGGTCTCGACGTTCGTGTCGATGGCATCGATGCGGGCAAGATCGGAGAGATCGCGTTCGAGGACGGTGTCGCGATCGTCAACCTCGGTATCGAGGACGACGCGATCTGGCCGCTCCACGAAGGTACCCGCGCGGTCGCTCGCTGGGGGACGACGGTCGGTAACGGGACCCGCTTCATCGAGCTGATCCCGGGGCCCGAGGACGCGCCCGAGCTTCCCGAGAACGGCATCATCGCGAGCGACCAGACGACGACCGCGGTCGAGTTCGACGACCTCTTCAACACCTTCGACGGGCGAACCCGCGAGCGGATGCAGGGCTTACTGGACAATACGAAGCGCACGCTCCACCAGGACTTCCAGCGCTGGGTCGACGCGGCCCCGCCTGCGCTCGACGCGACGGCCGGCGTCTTCGACGAACTGGCGCGTGACCAGCTCGCGCTCGACCAGCTCGTGCGGGACACCTCGCAGACCGCCGCGGTGCTCGGTCGCTCGGACGACCAGATTCGCGACCTCGTCGACGGCGCGGCGGGGACCTTCAACGAGTTCGGCGTCAACTCGGTCGCTCTCCGCCAGTCGATCGAGGAGTTCCCCGAGACCCTGCGCGAGAGCCGCACCACGCTGGCCCGCCTCGACACGAGCGTCGACGAACTCGACCTGCTGCTCGCAGACCTCGGTCCGGGAGCGCGCGAGTTGCGGCCGCTCGCTCGCCAGGCGCGCCCCGCGCTCGCGGAGCTGCGTGACGTCACCCCGCAGGCCCTCTCGACGATCCGCACCGCACGCGCGGCCGGCCCGGACATCACCGAGCTGCTGCGCACCGGTGTTCCGTTCTCCGGCAAGGTCGATGAGACCTTCTCGGAGCTCGCGCCGATGATCGGGTGCCTGCGGCCCTACGCTCCCGAGCTCGCGGGCTTCTTCTCCAACTGGGCGAGCTTCGGCCAGAACTACGATTCGGTCGCCCATTACGCGCGCGTCAGGATTCAGTTCGGCGTCAACCAGATTTCCGCCCAGCCCGAGAGCATTCGCAGCGACGACTACGTCGATTTGATCGATTCGATCGGCGGCCGCCCAAGCTACGCCTACCCGCGCCCGCCCGGCGTGGGTGATGGCAAGCCGCAGTTCATCGAGGCCTGCAACTACACCCCCGATGCCCTCGACCCCTCCAAGGATCTCGAGGATCAGAGGCCGGTCGAGTGAACGTACGCAAGGTGATAGCCCCGCTGCTCGCGATCATCCTCGTGATCCCGGTCGTGCTGCTCTTCAAGCACCTCGTGTTTGACCAGACCGATGGCACCTACGTGGTCAAGGCAGAGCTCGAGGACGCCTCCGGGCTGGTGGAGAACTCGAACGTCAAGATCGGCGGTATTCCGGCCGGCATCGTCACCGACCTGACGCTCACCGAGGAGGACACCGCGCTGCTGACGATGGTGTTGGGCGAGGGTTCCGGCGTGATCGGCGAGGGAGCGACGGCCGCCGCCCGGCCCGTCAACCTGCTCGGCGAGAAATACGTCGACCTCGACGTCGGCGACCTCGATGAGCCGGTCGACTCCGGCACCCTGATCCCGCTCGCACGGACCAGCACTCCGGTCGAGCTCGACGACGTCCTCAACACCTTCCAGCCCGACGTGCGCTCGCGCCTGCGCCTGCTGATCAACGAGGCCGGGGTCGCGATGACCGGCCGTGGCGCCGATTTCAACGGCCTGCTCGAGGAGCTGCCCCCGGCGATCGACGAGCTCGGCACACTCGTGGCCGACGTGCGCACCGAAACGGACACGATGAAGCGGCTGATCGAGGAGAGCGACCGCGTCCTCAGCCCGATCGCCCGCGAGCGCGACAACCTCGGCGAGCTCGTAGAGAGTGCCGGCGACGCCCTCGACGTGACTGCGGAGAAGCGGGTCGAACTGGCCGATACCTTCGAGCAGGCCCCTACCGCGCTCACCCAGCTGCGCTCTACGCTGACCGAGCTCGACGCGACCTCTGACTCGCTGCGCCCGGCCGCGGCGGACCTCCGAATGGCGGCCGGCCCGCTCGAGAACACGCTCGAGCAGCTTCCGGCGTTCGCCGACGCGGCCGAGAACGTCCTCGAAACCGCCAGCGACGTCTCGCCGGCGCTCGAGCGTCTCGGCGCCCGCGCGACGCCGACGGTCCGTCGCCTCGAGCCGACCGCCGTGCGTCTCGACAACTTCACCCGCGATTCCGATCCGGTCATCCGCGAGCTCTCGGGCGGCGGCGGCCAGGTCGGCGAGGGCGCGTTCGCGAGCCTGATGGGCGTGATGCACAACTGGTCGCTCGCGATCCAGAACTCCGACGGCGTCGGCCACCTGTTCGGCCTCCGTCTCAACATGACTCGCAACACGCTCAACTCCGCGATCGAGCGCTACAGCAGCCCCGGTGACGTCGAGAGCAACGAGCGTCCCGGCAGTGGTCGCGAGGGCGGCTCGGCGGCCCGCAAGAGCTCAACGCAGCCCAAGGCCGCGGACGCATTCGAAGGCGACGCGGCCGAGCAGGCCCCGGCCGATGACCGCGCGGCCGGGGATCGCGCCGGCGACCTCGTGAAGAAGACGCTCGATGACGTCAAGAACACAGTCGAGAGCACGCGCGACGAGCTCGTGAAGCAGCTCGAGGACAAGCTGGGCCGCGCCGCCAAGGACATCGAAGGCCTCGGCAAGCTGAGCGCCGGGGAGCTGGAGGAACTGCTCGCCGAGCCGCGCAGCCAGATCAAGAACGCACTCGACGAACTGCTGTCCGGGTCGAAGTCGTCCGGCTCGAGGAACAGCGCCACCCGACTGCTGGACTACCTCCTCTCGCCATGAGCTTCACCTCCCTCAGACAACGTGCCGGCGGCGGGGGCGGTCGCGGATCGCTCCTGGGCTCGGGCCGCGAGGTCGGCAAGCCCCAGCGCCGTAGCTTCCTGCTGATCGTCGGCGCGCTCGGCCTCATCTTCGCGCTGCTCCTGCTCTACGTAGGCTTCAACGCCGCCAACAGCATCCCCGGCAAGTCCTACTTCTATTTGAACGGCGAATTCGAGGAAGCCGACAACATCGCCGAGACCTACCAGATCCGCAAGGGCGCCGAACTGGTCGGCCAGGTCTCCAGTTTCCGTGTCGAGGACGGCAAGTCGATCGTCGAGCTCCAGCTCAACGGCGATCAGCGCGGCGAGATCCTCTCCGACACGACCCTGCGCGTTCGGCCGCGCTCGCCGATCGGCGTTCGCTTCATCGAGCTGACCCCGGGCACCGAGGGCGAGCCGCTCGAGGAGGGCGCGATCATCAGGGCCGCGCAAACCGAGTCCACGGTTCCCCTTGACGAGGCGCTCTCAGCCCTCGATCGCAAGGCCCGCGATGGCTTCGGTGTCTTCCTGAAGGAGGCCGGCAAGGGTTTCGCGGGTCGCGGCCAGGACCTCAACGCGACCTTGGCCCAGGGTCCCCAGACCCTCGACGATCTCGAGTCGGTGGCCGGCGCGGTCAACGAGCGCAACGGCGCCTTCTCGCGCTTCATCCGGTCGACCGAGGGCGCGGCCGCTGCTGCTGAGCCGGTCCGTGAGCAGATCGCGACCGGATTCGACCCCGAGGCGCGCGCGCTGCGACCGTTCAGCGACGCCGGAGACGCACTGCAGGAGACGCTCGTCGAGGCCCCGCCGACGCTCGCCAGCGTCCGCAACGATCTCGCCGCGTCCGACCCGCTCGTGCGTGAGACCCGTCTGCTCGCTCAGGCCGCCGAGCCGACGCTCGAGCAGGCCGAGCCCGCGCTGCGCAACACGGCCGACCTGCTCGAGGATTCGCGGCCGCCCCTGCGCGACCTCGATTCGACCCTGCGACTCGCCGAGCGCGCCGTCACCCCGACGCTCGGGCTGCTCGACACCGTTGATCCGGTGCTACCGAACATCGATGAGGCCCTCAAGGATGCGCTGCCGATCGTCGACGAGCTCGCTCCGCGCGGCTGTGACTACACGCGGTTCTTCGAGAACTGGCAGAGCATGCTCGGCTTCAGCGACGGGGATTCGAACTTCATCCGCTTCGAGCTGATCCCGACCGAGGAGTCGACCGGCGCGGGCGGCGAATCCGGTGCCGAGAACGGTGGCGAGGCCAGAACCCCGACCTTCTCCAACGCATATCCCGAGCCTTGCGAAGCCGGTAGCGGAACGGAGCCCACCCGCTGATGCGCCGCTTCTTCAAGCGATTCGAGCTGATCCCCGGCCAGCACCGTCCGCGGCCGATCCGCAACGGGCTGATCTTCGGCGGGATCATCGCCCTCGGCGCCTACATGATGTTCACCGCCTCGGTCCCCTTCCTCCCGGCCAAGGGCGAGACCTTCCAGGCCGAGTTCTCGGCGGCCGACTACATCCGCGCGGGCACCCCGATCCGGGTCGCGGGCGCTCAGGTCGGCGAGGTCGAGGGGATCGAGCGCCAGGCCGATGGCGACGGCGCGCTGATCAGCTTCCGGATCACCGACGAGGATGTCGAGCTCAAGGACGACGCGAGCGCCGCGATCTACGGCCGCACCCTGCTCGGCTTCTTCTACGAGATCGACCTCGAGCCCGGCTCCGACAGCGCGTCTGCGCTCGAGCCCGACGGAGTGATCGCGGAGGAGCGGACAACCTACGCCGCCGATGTCGACGAAGTGCTGCGACCGTTCGACCAGTTCGGCCGCGCCGGACTGCGTGGCTTCTTCAAGGAGATGGAGACCGCGTTGCGCGGGCCGGAGGCCCAGCAGGCCAACAAGGCCGCCGGCCCTGCGCTCGAGGCGATCGCACCCGGCGTCGACGCCCTCCAGGGCGAGCGCCGCGGCGATCTCGGACGGCTCGTCTCGAGCACCGGACAGGCGATGCGCGCGCTCGGCCGGAACGAGGAGCAGCTCGCAGGCCTGCTCGGCTCCGGTGCCACGACGCTCCAGGCCGTCGCCTCGCAGCGCGAGTCGCTCGGCAGGCTGATCCAGGACGGCCCGGAGACGATGGCCTCGGTCCAAACGACGATGGTGCGACTGCGCTCGACGCTCGACGAACTCGACCCCGTGGCTCGCGAGCTCCGTCCCGGAGTCCGGCGGCTCGATGAGGCCGCCGCCGAGGCGCGCGATACCCTCGCCGCTGCCGATCCGCTGCTCGAGCAGGCCGACCAGACCTTCGACGCGCTCGACCCGGCCGTCGGCAACCTCCGCAGTGCGGCGCGTGAAGGCCGACCGCTGATGGACCGTCTCGACCCGACGCTCGATCGCACGAACGACACGATCCTGCCCCATCTCAAGCAGGTCGATCCGGACACCGGGTTGCGCGATTACGCCGCAATCGGCCCGTTCTTCTCCGCCGTCGGCTCGCTGGGCGCCGCCTTCGGCCCGGAGGCTCACAACGCGAGCTTCACCGCCGGCCTCAGCGAGCGCGGCGCGAGCGGGCTGCCGTGTACCTCGCTGCTCAGCGATCCGACCAAGGAAGAGCTGTTCAACTGCGAGAAGCTCTCCGAGAGTTTCGCCGCGCTGTTCGGATCAGGGGCGACCGGAGCGGGATCCGCTGACGGAGCGGCATCGGAGAACGGGCCTGGCAACGACCCCCGCCGCGGCGGCAAGGGAGCCGGCGTGTCCGCCTCCGGAGCGGCCTCGGCGAACGGCAGCGGGGACGAGGCGCCCAGCGGGGACCGCCCGCCCGAGGCTCCCGCGGAGACCGAATCCGGCTCCGGCAACCTGCTCGACAACATCCTCGGAGGACTCGGCCTATGAAGCTCAACAGCCAGCGCGCGCGGCTCGAGCTCCAGCGCGCCCAGAACCCGTTTCTCTGGCTCGTCTTCGCGATCCTCACGACGATCATCGCGATGGTGATCGTGTTCGGGAACCTCAACTTCATCCGGCCGTTCGAGGACCGCTACGTCGTCGATGTCGCCTTTGACTCGGTCAAGGGCTTGCGGGCCGACGAGCACCCCGTGCGGATCGCGGGTGTCGTCGCCGGCCTCGTCACCGGTACCCGCACCGAGGACGGCGTGGGAATCGCGACACTCTCGTTCGAGCCCCAGTACGCCCCGCTGTACAAGGACGCCGAGCTCCGTATCAGACCTCAGACGCCGCTCCAGGACATGTACGTGACGGTTGAGGACCGCGGCACCGAGGAGGCCGGCGAACTGGCTGCGGGTGACCCGCCGATTCGGGCCAAGCAGACGGTCACCCCGGTTGACATCTCGCGCGTCTTCGCGACCTTCGACGAGGACACGCAGACCCACCTCAACACGCTGCTCGACCAGCTGGCCACCGGGCTCGCCGGGAACGGCAAGGATCTGCGATTCGCGTTCGCCGAAATCGCTCCCTTCCTGCACGCCGCCGAGGACGTCACGAGCGCGATGTCCGAGCGCGACCAAGAGCTCCGCCGGGTGATCACCAACTTCACCGAGGTCGCCGACCTGCTCGCCGAGCGCGACCAGCAACTCAACGCGCTCGTCGTCCGGGGCGACGCCACGCTGACCGAACTGGCCGCGGTGGGCGGTCCGCTCGCGCAGTCGATCGCCGAGCTCCCGCCGACGATGGACGCGATCCGCTCTTCCTTCGCCAGCTTGCGCGCTGCGGAAGCCGATCTCGATCCTGCTCTGCGTTCCCTGCGCCCGGTCGCCGACGAGCTCGAGGACGGCCTCGAGGGGCTCGAGGACTTCTCCGAGGACGCGACCCCGGCGCTGCGCGACCTGCGGCCGGCGATGTCCGAGCTCAGGCCGCTTTCTGAATCGCTGCGTCCGACGGCCGCGTCGCTCGAGGGCGCGCTCGAGCGGCTGCGCGTCCAGGCGCCCCGCTTCGACGGCATCACCCAGACCGCGGAGCGTTGCCTCGACACCTCGCTGAGCCGCTTCTTCCAGGATTCACTCTCGGTCCTGAAGATCGGCGACTCGATTGGCGCGATTCCCCGCAGCGCGTCGAGCGGGAACTTAACCTTCGCCGATAAGGCCAGCCCGCTGACCGATCCGAACATTCGTGCGACCACCCCCTGCTATGAGGGCGAAGGGGCTGATTTCGAATGATCGTCGACAACCGGCGCTTCAAGGTCGCCGTGATCATCGGCTTCACCCTGCTCTGCCTCGCGGTGTTCGCCTTCCTCTACACCCAGGCGGGCGGTCGCCTCCGGCTCAGCTCGCCGTACAACGTCCAGGCCCAGGTGCGTGATCCGCTCAACTTGGTGGAGAACTCCGACGTTCGTATTGGCGGCGTCAAGGTCGGCCGCGTCCTGACTCGCGGAGCGACCGAGGAGGGCGACGGTCTCGTCAACTTCGAGCTCGAGGATGAGAGCGTGGCTCCGATCTACAAGAACGCGACCGTCGCCCCGCGGATCAAGACGCTCGTCGGCGAGACCTATCTCGATCTCGATCCCGGTACCCCCGATGCCGGCGAGATTCCGAGCGGTGGAACGATTCCGTTGGCTCAAGCCAAGGAGATCGTGCCGCTGGAGGACATCCTCTCGACGCTCGACGAGAAGACCCGCGCCGACGTGCAGCGCAACCTGCGGGGCCTAGGCGAAAGCTTTGGCGGCGATCTCGGTAACGGTACAGGCGGCCATGGCGATGAGATCAACGAGCTCTTCGGGCAGCTGCGCCCGACGATCGCCGACGGCGGCCGCGTCCTGCAGACCCTCCGCGCCCAGCGTGACGACCTCGGCAAGGCCGTCGACGATGTCGCGACCGTGATGCAGGCGTTCGCCGACCGCACGACACAAGTCCGCACGCTCGCGGTTCAGGCCAAGGCAGCGGCCGAGGCGACGGCCGCCGAGGATCAGGCGCTCGCCGAGACCTTCCGTGAGCTACCAAGCACGCTGCGGCAGGCGCGTACGTCGCTCGCCAAGCTGCGCGACCTCTCGAGTCGCCGCATTCCCGTGCTGCGTGACCTGAGGATCGCGACCGAGGATCTCCGCCCGGCCGTTCGCCAGCTACGGCCCGCCACCGCTGATGCCAACAAGATCTTCGACGAGCTACCCGGCTTCATCGACGAGGCCAACCCGCTGCTCGCCCAGCTGACGCCGTTCGCCCGCGCGCTGGATCCCGCTATCGACTCGCTCGACGCGACGTTGCGGCAGGCGAACCCGGCGCTCGCGTACCTCGAGGACTACGACAAGGAGTTCGGTGCCTTCTTCGCCAATAGCGGCGCGATCAACAACTACTTCGACGCCGTCGGGTCGATCGGCCGGGTGCTGCCGACCGTCAGTCCCCAGGAGATCGACCTGCTCGGTAACGATCCGGCCCTGCTCGAGGCCTACAACGACCTCACGAAGGCGGGACTGTTCAGCCAGGGGAGCGATCCGCTCGAGGGTAACCACTACCCCAAGCCCGGCACCGCCGGCGAACCGAGCACGAAGTCCAACTTCAAGCGGCTGTCTGCCGAGCGTCCGTAGGCGCCGCGGCCGTTTCCTGAGCTGACCGCTTCGCTTCTCGACCGGCCGCGCGTAGCGCTGTGCGCGGCCGTGCTACTGGCGGTGCTGGCTGCGGTCGCCGTCACCCAGCAGCGTCCCGTCCCGTCGGCCGGGCTGCTGGCGGGCGCGGATTCGCCGATCGGCGCGGCGACGGTCGCCCAGGAGACGGCGCTCGGCTCCGAGCCGATTATCGTGCTGGTCGGGGGCGATGTCGCCGACGGGGTGCTCCAGCCCCAGAACCTGCTCGAGCTGATCGGGCTCGAGGGCAAGCTCGCGCAGATCGATGGGGTGCGGGCCGTATTCGGCCCGGGCACGTTCATCAACCAGACGATCGTGCAGCTCGAGGAAGTCATTTCGAGCCAGCTCGGTCCGATCGCCGAGCGGGCCGACCGCGCTGCGGAGGCCGCGCGGCGGCGAGC
>JACCVG010000095.1 GCA_013698335.1 Thermoleophilaceae bacterium | reverse complement strand
GCTCCACTCGGTGGCCCTGCACGACCTGCGCAACGCCGCGCCCCCCGCCGCGGAGGTCGTCGTCGCCAATCTGATACGACCGCTGCTGCTGCGCGTCGCGGCGCAGATCGCGGAGCCGCCGGCGGCGCTGATCCTGTCGGGCCTGCTCGACGAGGAGGCGGATGAGGTGGCCGCGGCGTTCGCGCCGCTCGCCGAGCGCCGCCGGCTAAGCGATCAGGGCTGGTCCGCGATACTGCTCGCATGAGCCTCGCGGTCGCGATCTTCGGGCTCGCCCTGGTCGTGATCGCGTTCGAGTGGACGCATCGCACCAAGGTCGCGCTGATCGGCGCGACCCTGCTGATCCTGACTCAGACGATCGACCAGGAGCAGGCGATCGAGGCGATCGATTTCGACACGATCGGCCTTTTGGCGGGGATGATGCTGATGGTCAAGCTGACCGAGCCGACGGGCGTCTACACCTACCTCGCGATCCGCGCCGGCCAGCTGTCTCGTGGCCGGCCCCTGCTGACGGTGATCGCCCTGACCGGCACGACCGCAGTGCTCTCTGCCTTCCTCGACAACCTGACGACCGTGCTGTTGATGGTGCCGATCACGTTCCTGCTCGCCGACACGCTCGACATCGACCCGATACCGCTCGTGATCATGGAGATCATCGCCTCGAACATCGGCGGTACGGCTACGCTGATCGGCGACCCGCCGAACATCCTGATCGCGGGTGCGACGGGGATCTCGTTCGGCGAGTTCCTGGTCAATCTCGCCCCGGTCTCGATCGTCACGCTGGTGATCGTCGTGGGGGCGCTCTACTTCTTCTACCGTCGGCGGTTTCAGATCGCGCCCGAGGCCCGTAAACGCGTAATGGAACTCGACGCGCGCGCCGCGATCGAGGACGCGGCCGAGCTCAAGCGCACCCTGCCGATCCTCGTCCTCACGATCCTCGTGTTCTTCGTGCACGGCCCGCTCGGGGTCGAGCCGGCGACGGTCGCGCTGGCCGGCGCGTCGCTGATGCTTGCCACGAGCCGCCAGAGCCTCGAGGGCGCTCTGTCGGGGATCGAGTGGGCGACGCTGTTCTTCTTCCTCGGCCTGTTCGTGATGGTCGGCGCGCTCGAGCAGACGGGGGCGATCGAGAAGGTCGCCGAGGGGATCGCGGCCGTGACGGCGGGCGATCGGACTGCCGAGTTGCTCGGGATCAGCTGGCTCGCCGCGGTCGGATCCGCGCTCGTCGACAACATTCCGTTCACCACCGCAATGCTCCCGGTGGTTTCCGAGCTCGCCGGCGAAAGCGGCGACAACGCCTACTGGTGGGCGCTCTCGCTCGGAGCGTGTTTCGGCGGCAACGCGACCATCATCGCGGCAGCCGCGAACGTAGCGGCGGCCGGGATGGCCGAGCGCGCCGGGCGGCCGATCGGGTTCGTCCAGTTCGCAAAGATCGGGATTCCGGCGACACTGTTGTCGATCGTGATCGCCACGGCCTACATCCTGTTGCGCTACGTATGAGTCCGAAGACGCTCTCCGACGACACGATCCGCCGGGTCCCGCTGCTGCGCGCCGACCAGCCGCTCGGCGCGGCGGTCGCCGAGATTGTGGCCGCCGAGTTGCCGGCGCTGCCCGTCGTGGACGCCGGAGACGCGCTCGTCGGCATCTTCGGTGAGCGAGAGTTCATCGCCGCGATCTTCCCTGGCTACATCGGCGAGTTGAGGTATGCGGGGTTCGTCCGGAAATCGGTCGACGAGGTGCTCGAGCAGCGGTCCGAGTGCGCCGCCGAGCCGGTTGCCAAGCACATGAACACAGAGCACATCGACGTCGGACCGGACCACAGCGACGCCCAGCTGGCGGAGATCTTCCTCCACCACCGCGTTCTGATAATCCCGGTCGTGGAGGGGGGGGAGGTTTCGGGAGTAGTTACGCGCGCAGATTTCTTCACCGCGCTCGCGGCGCGCCTGCCCACTTGAAAACCGGCACTGTACGCCGTATAGTTACTTACGTACTATAAGTAACACCGCAAGGAATCACGTATGGCTAACAACGTAATGAGCACTGACAGCGTTCAGCACCTGATGAACGCAGCGGGACAGTATCCGCTGCTCACCGGAGCCGAAGAACTCGAACTCGCAAAGCGGATCGAACGCGGCGATATGGCCGCCAAGGACCGCTTGGTCAACTCGAACCTGCGGCTCGTGATCTCGATCGCGCGCAAGTATCAGGGCCAGGGCCTCCCGCTCGAGGATCTGATCCAGGAGGGCATCCTGGGAGTGATCCGCGCGGCAGAGAAGTTCGACTGGCGCAAGGGATTCAAGTTCTCCACCTACGCGACGCTCTGGATCCGCCAAGCGATTCAGCGCGGGGTCGCCAACACCGGTCGAACGGTGCGGCTGCCCGTGCACAAGGTGACCGAGGCGCACAAGCTCAACGCCGCCGAGCGCAAGCTGATGGCGACCTCGGAGCAGGAGCCCTCGCTCGAGGAGATCGCCGAGGAGGCCGGGATCGACCTCGAAGAGGCGATCGCGATCCGACTCGCCGATAAGGGTCCGTCGAGCCTCGATCTGCCGGTCGGCGAGGACGGCGACACCAGGCGCGGCGACCTGATCGCCGGCAAGGATCCCGAGCCCCTGCAGGAGATCGTCGCGGCGCTCGACGAGAAGCTCGTCGAGCGGGCGGTCGAGACACTCCCGAGCGACGAGGCGAACGTCATCCGCCTGCGCTTCGGGGTCGCCGGCGAGGGCGAGCACGGCTTCGCGGAGATCGGCCGCCGCCTCGGCCTGTCGACCAACAAGGTCCGCAGCCTCGAGGACAAGGCGATCAAGCGCCTGGCGGGCGATGAAGACCTGAACGCCCTGCGAAGGGCTGCGTAGCTCAATCAGCAGCTGCTCGGGGCGTTGCTCCGGTGGAGCGCCTCGTCCCTCACTCATCGTTCGGGACGAGCCATCTCCACCGTCACATCCCCTCGACCGGCGCCCTGGCTAGCGGAGGCCGCGGCGGGAGACGACCCCCGCCGCCTCCTGCCACCAGGCTCTTGATTCCTCATCGGAGATCCGGCCGATTCGCTCGCGGCAGTAGCGGCGGACGGAGCGTGGCCCGCCCACCGCGAGGACGCCGTCGCCCGTGACGGCGAACCTTCCGTCCACGAGTTGGACGATCACATCCGGGGCGCCGCGGCGGACGCGCAGGGTCCGGGCGACTGCGACGCCGGTTACGCTCGCGAGCGCGTCCTGGTGCTCATCGGTCTCGACCCAGGGGCGGACGGTGAAGATCGCGGGCCGGCCGGCGGGGGTGATCAGTTCTAGATCGTCGTCGCCGATCGGACCGTCGCTCCAGCGGCCGAACAGCTCCTCGACCTCCGCCCGGGCCGACACGCGGACGAAGATGTGGAGCCGGTCGCCGGCCTCGATTCGCGAGGAGCCGCGAGGCAGCAGGGCCTGGCCGTGGCGCACGATGATGCTGACCAGCGCGTCGCGGGGTAGCCCGAGCTCGTTGACGACGTGTCCGACGGCGGCGTCGGTCGGTTTTACCGGGTACTCGACGGTCTCGGCGCCGAGACGGCGGAACGTGCCCAGCTCGATCAGCGGTAGCCGGGGCAGCGCGGGTTGGTTGCTGCGCAGCCCGAGCGCGTTCGCCAGCCGCTCGAAGCTCACGCCCTGGACCAGGGTGGAGACGAGCACGACGAAGAAGACCAGGCTGAAGAACTTCTCGGCCTGCGGGACACCTGCGATCACCGGGAAGGTTGCGAAGACGACCGGCAGGGCGCCACGCAGGCCCGCCCAACCGAGCAACAGCGACTCACGCGGCGAGTAGCCGAACGGCAGAGTTGCGAGCAGCGTCCCGATCGGCCGGGCAATGAGCGCCAGGACGGCCGCGAGCAGCAGCCCCTGCCCGGCGACCGCCGGCAACGTACTCGGGAAGACGAGCAGGCCGAGCGTGAAAAAGAGGGCGATCTGGGCGACCCAGGCGACGCCGTCGTGGAAGTCACCGATCGTTCGCCGGGCCGGAATCGGAGCGCTGCCGAGGGCGAGGCCGGTCAGATAGACGGCCAGGAAGCCCGACCCGTGGAAGCTGTCCGCGGCCCCGTATGCGAGCGCGGCCGCCGCCATCGACGCAACCGGGAAGAGGCCCGGCGTGGCGAGCTTGATCCGCTCGAAGGCGAGCGTCGAGAGTTTTCCGACGGCCAACCCGACGGCAAGGCCGATCGCCAGCTGGGTCACAAGCAGCACGGCCATGTCGCCGACCCCGTAGTCGGGCAGCGTGATCCACTCGATGAAGCCGATCACGAGCAGGAAGGCGACGGGGTCGTTGAAGCCCGACTCGGCCTCGAGCGTGCGCGCGAGCTTGCGCTTGATGCTCGAACCCCTCAGCACCGAGAAGATCGCCGCGCTGTCGGTCGTCGAGACGATCGAGCCGAGCAGCAGCCCCTCGAGTGGCGAGAGGCCGAGGAAGTAGTACGCGGCAACGGCCGTAATCGCCGCGGTCGTGAGCGTCCCGACGGTCGCGAGCGAGATGCTCGGCCACAGCACAGGCCTGATCTCCGACCACCCGGCCGCGAAACCGCCCTCGAACAGGATCAGTGACAGCGCGATGATCCCGATCGTGCGCGTCAGCTCGACATCGTCGAACGGCAACACCGCCAGGCCGTCGGAGCCGAGAGCCATCCCGAGCAGGAGGAACAGGACGAGGCCGGGGACCCGCAGGCGGCCCGCCGCGAGCGTCGCCCCGATGCCGAGCGCCAGCAGGACTCCCGCAATGAGGATCAGCCTTCCGTCGGTCAAGCGACGAGCGTATATGTCGCTCCTGCAGCGTCCCTAGACTGACTGTGATGTCGATTGCCGAGCAGCTGAGAGCCGATACCGTCAAGGCCCTGAAAGAGGGAGATCGCGAGCTGTCCGGGGCGCTCCGGATGCTGACCTCCGAGCTTCAGAAGGCGGAGAAGGAGGGGGGCGCCGATGAGGTCGCCGTCCTGCAGCGCGAGCGCAAGCGCCGGCTCGAATCCGCCAAGGCTTTCCGCGACGGCGACCGCGCCGAGCTCGCCGAGCAGGAAGAGCGGGAGGCGGAGTTGATCGACGGCTATCTGCCCGAGCAGATCTCCGACGGTGAGCTCGATCAGCTGGTCGACGATGCGATAGCGGAATCCGCCGCCGAATCGATCCGCGACATGGGCAAGGTGATGGCGATCGTGATGGCCAAGTCCGCCGGACGGGCCGAGGGGTCGCGTGTCAGCGCGCTCGTCAAGGAGCGACTCTCGTGAGAGTTCAGCTGGAGCTGTCCAACGAGGTTGCCGAAGAGCTCGCGGGTGCCCAAGACTCGATCCTCCGGGCGCTCGAGGCGGAGCTCGACTGCAAGGTGTTCCTGCGCGGCAACGTCCTGACGCTCGAGGGCGGCGAGCGCGAGGTCGACTCGGCGCAGGCGGTCGTCAGCGAAGTGGGCGAGCTCGTCCGGCGCGGTCACGAGCTCGGGCCCGGCACGATCGGGGCGATCACCAGCGCGCTCGACCGCCATGCGAGCCCCGCCGAGGTGCTCGACGACGTGGTCTGGCGCCATCGCGGTACCAAGGTCGCGCCGAAGACCGTCAACCAAAAGCTCTACGTCGACGCGATCCGCGAGCACACGATCACCGTCGGCATCGGCCCGGCCGGAACGGGTAAGTCGTTCCTCGCGGTGGCGATGGCCGTAGCCGCGCTCTCGCGACGCGAGGTCTCCCGGATCGTGCTTACGCGCCCCGCCGTCGAGGCCGGCGAGCGGCTCGGGTTCCTCCCCGGCGACCTGATGGCGAAGGTCGACCCCTACCTCCGTCCGTTGTTCGACGCGCTCTACGACATGCTCGAACCCGAGCGCGTCAACCAGTACCTCGAGCGCGGCATCATCGAGATCGCCCCGCTGGCGTTCATGCGGGGCAGAACTCTGAACGATTCCTTCGTGATCCTCGACGAGGCGCAGAACACGACGCCCGAGCAGATGAAGATGTTCCTGACGCGGCTCGGCTTCAACTCCAAGATCGTCGTCACCGGCGACGTCACCCAGATCGACCTCGATCGCAATCAGAGCTCGGGCCTCGTCGTCGTGGGTGACATCCTGGCCGACGTCGAGGGGATCGAGTTCGTCCGCTTCGGCGGCGACGACGTCGTCCGTCACAAGCTCGTTCAGCGGATCGTTGCCGCCTACTCCGAGCACGCCGAGCAGCAGGCGCCGTCGATCAGGCAGGCCCGCAAGCAGGCCTGAGGCCTGGGGCCGAGATCACAGCGATCGAGATCGAGATAGACGGTGCTCATCCGGCGCTCGCCGAGCGGGCGGCCGAAGCCGCTCTGGCGGCCTGTGGTGTCGAGGACGGACACCTCGCGATCGCATTCGTCGACGCGGAGGAGATTCGCTTGCTGAATCGTGACCACCGCGATCGCGATCTGCCGACCGACGTCCTTTCGTTCCCGGTCGACGGGCCTGACGAGGCGCACGGACCGCGCGAGCTCGGCGACGTCGTGATCTGCCCCGCGCACACCGCCGACATTGCTGAGGCGGTCGTCCACGGGGTGCTCCACCTCTGCGGCTATGACCACGAGACCGACGGCGGGGAGATGCTGAGGCTCCAGGCGCGCGTGCTGGAAGGGCTCGGATGACGCGCAGCGGCGTCGTCGCGCTTGCCGGCCGGCCGAACGTCGGCAAGTCGACGTTGCTCAACCGGCTCGTCGGTGAGAAGGTCGCGATTGTCTCCGAGCGGCCGCAGACGACCCGACGGGCGATCCGCGGGATCGTCACCGTGCCGGATTGGCAGATGGTGCTCGTCGACCTGCCGGGTGTCCAGCGCCCCCGTGACCCGATGACCGGGCGGATGCAGAGCCGGATGGCTCGTGAGCTGCGCGATTCCGACGCGGCCCTGTTCGTCCTCAACGGTCAGCAGCGGACCGGCCCGGGCGATCGCTACATCGCCCGCGCGGTCGCGGCGGCCGGGGTCCCGGCCCTGATCGCCGTCAACAAGGCCGATCTGCTCGACCGGGCGCGGATGGCCGCCGCGCTGACCGAGGCCGAGGCGCTCGGCCTCGAGGAGGCCGAGATCTATCCGGGCAGCGCGCGGACCGGGGCCGGGTTCAAGCCGCTGCTCGAGGCACTGGTCGCGATGATTCCGCCCGGGCCTTTCCTCTATCCGGCTGAGGAGCGGACCGATCTGGCGCCCAGTGTGCGTGTTGCCGAGCTCGTCCGCGAGCAGGTGTTGCGCCGAACCCGCGACGAGCTGCCGCACGCGGTCGAGGTCGAGGTCGACGAGACCGAGGAGCGGCCTGACGGGTTGCTCGTGATCCGGGCCAGCATCTGGGCCGAGCGCGAATCGCACAAGCGAATCCTGATCGGCGCGGGCGGCGACATGATCCGGCAGACCGGCACGGCGGCGCGGCGTGAGATCGAGCGCGTCGTCGAGCGCCGGGTCCACCTCGAGCTGACCGTCCGGGTGCGGAAGGGCTGGCGCGGCGACGATGCGATGCTCGACCGCCTCGGGATCGAATAGCTTGCTCGCGATGCGGACGCGGCTCTGGTTTTTCCTGGTGCTGACCGTGCTCGTCGGTTGCGGCGAGCCGCAGGGTCCGCTGACCGAAGCCGAGCTGATCTCTGCCGGCGATGAGGTCTGCTCCAAGAGCAACGCCCGCCTGATCGAGTTGCGTGAGACCGAGGAGGGCGTGGCGCTCGAGGAGACCGACCGGGCCGCGATCGCGATCGAGCGGCTCAACGAGCCGGGCCTCGATACGACGCGGGCGCTCGCAGCCCTCCAGCCGCCGCCCGAGCTCGTCGAGCCCTACGCGCGGCTGGTCGAGCTGCGGCGCGAGCGCGACAGCGGGCTCCAGGCCAGTGCCGAGGCCCTCCGGGCCGGCGAGCCGGGGAAGGCCGGCAACCTCCAGACCGAAGTCATCGAGCTGAGCGAGGGACGGCTGCGCGCGCGCGCCGAGAAAATAGGATTCGAGGTCTGCGGCCAACCCCTGCCGCCGCGCGAGCGCGAGCCGCTCGGGCGCGATGCGGACCCGGCGCCCGCCGACCGTTAGTCCTCCGTCGTCTGGGTTAGGGTTGCGCCGTCCAGTATTCGACAGGGAGAAACATGACCGAGCAGCCTCCGCAGTCCCCTCAGTCCCCGCAGTCACCACCGCCGTCGGGTGGGGGAGGGCTTCCGCCCGTGCCGGCCGCGCAAGCCGGTAGCACCAACGGCCTTGCCGTCGCCGCACTGGTTCTCGGCATCCTAGCGATCATTTTCGGCATATTCGTCGCGCCGCTCGGCATCATCCTCGGCATCATTGGGATCGTGCTTGGCGTGATGGCCCGCAACGCCGTCAAGCGGGACCCGTCCATCGGTCGTGGCGGTATGGCGACCGCCGGGTTGATCACGAGCGTCGTCGGCGTCGTGATAGGAATAATCATCATCGTGATTGCGATCGCCTTCACTGCGAGCGTGGTCAACCAGCTCGAGAACGATCCCGACTTCCAGCAGCAGCTCGAGCAGCTGACGGTCCCCTCTCAGTAGACCGCTGAAATTCCCGCTGCCCGGCCCCGAGCCGGGCAGCGGGGGTTCTAACATCACCCCATGGACGAGATCGCCTTCGACGATCGCGGCCTCGTTCCGTGCATCGTCCAGGACTGGGCCACGGGCGAGGTCCTGACGCTCGCCTACATGAATGAGCCAGCGCTCGCGCGCACCCGCGAGACCGGCGAGGTCCACTTCTTCAGCCGCTCGCGCCAGGAGCTCTGGCACAAGGGAGAGATCTCTGGCAACTTCTTGCGCGTCAAGGCGCTGCGCTTCGATTGCGATCTCGACGCCGTGCTCGCGCTCGTCGAGCCGGCCGGGCCGGCCTGCCACACGGGAGAGCGGACCTGCTTCCACAACGGCATCACCGAGCCGCCCGCGTCCCATGAGGCGCTCCCGGTGCTCGGGCGAACGATCGAGCAGCGGCGCGGGACCGAGCCCGGGTCCAGCTACACCGCAAGGTTGCTCTCCGATCCGGACTTGAATGGCGCGAAGGTCCGCGAGGAGGCTGAGGAGGTCGGCCGCGCGGTCGCCGAGGAATCCGACCAGCGGGTTCGGGAAGAGGCCGCCGACGTCCTCTACCACCTCGCCGTCCTGATCGCCGGGCGCGGGATCGCCCTCGCCGACGTCTTCGAGGAGCTCAATGACCGCCGCGGCTGACCGGGTCGCCGCGGCCGTCGAGCCCGACCTCCGAGCCACGCTGGAGCTCGCCAGACGGCACACCGTCGTCCCGGTGGTCCAGCGGTTCATCGACGACTGCGAGACGCCGGTCTCGGCATACCTGAAGCTGCGTGGGGACGGCCCATCGTTCCTTCTCGAATCGGCCGAGCAGGGTCAGCGCTTCGGACGGTGGTCGTTCCTCGGCAGCGGGGCGCGCAGCCTGATCCGGATCGACGACGGCGTGCTGCGGGTCGACGGCGCCGAGATCGAATTCGACGATCCCTACCGTGCCGTCGCCGAACAACTCGGGCGCTTCCGGATGGCTCCGGTTGCCGGATTGCCGCCCTTCCCGGGGGGCGCCGTTGGGCTGTTCGGTTACGACCTCGTGCGGTACGCCGAACCATCGATCGGCAGCCCGAATCCCGACGAGCTCGGCGTGCCCGACCTCGCGCTGATGGTTCCCGAGCTGTTGCTCGCCTTCGACCACCTCCGGCACGAGGTGACGATCGTCGCGACGGTTGCCGCGCAGAAGGGTGAGGATGTCGAAGCCGGGCATGCGTCGGCTGTCGCCGCGATCGCTGAGGTTCGCGAGCGGCTCGCGGCGCCGGTTCCGCCCCTCGAACGCCCCGCCCGCGAGGCCCCCCGGTTCCAGTCCAACCTCGGAGAGGCCGGCTACGCCGAAGCCGTCGAACGGGTCAAGACCTACATCCGGGCGGGCGACGCCTACCAGGTCGTTCCGAGCCAGCGTTGGAGCGCCGATGCGCCCTGCGAGGCGTTCTCGATCTATCGCGGCCTCCGGGCGATCAACCCGAGCCCCTACATGTACTTCCTCGACTTCGGCGACTTCGAGATCGCCGGCGCCTCCCCGGAGTCGCTGGTCAAGGTCGAGGGCGGCCGCGCCGCGCAGCGCCCGATCGCGGGCACGCGGCCCCGTTCGGACACCGCCGAGGAGGATCTCGCGCGCGCCCAAGAGCTGCTCGCCGACGAGAAGGAACGCGCCGAGCACGTGATGCTCGTCGACCTCGGTCGCAACGACCTCGGCCGGGTCTGCAAACCCGGATCGGTGGCTGTCGACGAGTTCATGGTCGTCGAGAGCTACTCGCACGTGATGCACATCGTCTCGTCGGTCTCGGGCGAGTTGGGGGAGGGTGTGAGCGCGCTCGACGCGCTGCGCGCCTCGCTGCCCGCCGGAACCCTCTCCGGGGCGCCGAAGATCCGCGCGATGCAGATCATCGACGAACTCGAGCCGGTCAAGCGCGGCCCCTACGGCGGCGCGGTCGGCTACATCTCCTACTCCGGCGACCTCGACACCTGCATCTACATCCGATCGGCCGTGGTCGTCGACGGCCGTGTCCACGTTCAGGCCGGCGGCGGGATCGTCGTCGATTCCGAGGCCGGCTACGAGGTGCGCGAGACCGAGCACAAGGCGGGCGCGGTGTTCGGGGCTATCGAGCTCGCGTGTACTCAGCCCGACTGGGCCTAGAGGGCCTTTGAGCCATGCAAGTCCTGCTGATCGACAACTACGACTCGTTCACCTACAACCTCGTCCAGTACCTCGGTGAGCTAGGGGCCGAGGTTGAGGTGATCCGCAACGACACGGCGACGGTTGCCGAACTGCTCGACCGCGCGCCCGAGCGCGCCGTCGTATCGCCCGGGCCGTGCACGCCAGCCGAGGCCGGTGTCTCGGTCGAGGCAATCGCCGCCCTCGCCGAAGCGGGAATCCCGGTGCTCGGCGTCTGCCTCGGCCACCAGGCGATGGCGGTCGCCTTCGGCGGCGAGGTCCGGCGCGGGGACCCCGTGCACGGCAAGACGGCGTCGATCGAGCACGACGGCCAGACGATCTACGCCGGGCTCGAGAGTCCGCTGCTCGTCGGGCGCTATCACTCGCTGATCGTCGACGAACAGCTGCCCGACTGCCTCGAGCGATCGGCGTGGATGGACGGCACGGTGATGGGCATCCGCCACCGCGAGCTGCCCGCCGAGGGCGTCCAGTTCCATCCCGAATCGGTGCTGACCGCCGAAGGGAAGGCGATACTGCGCAACTTCCTCGAGTCCCGCTGATGCCGAACTCCGCCCTCACCCCCCTGATCGACCGCCTCGCCTCGGGCGAGGATCTCGCGCCTGAGGACGCGGCAGCCGCGCTCGCCGAGATCATGGAGGGCCGTTCCTCGGATGCCGAGACGGCGGCGTTTTTGATCGCCCTGCGGACAAAGGGGGAGTCGGTCGACGAGGTCGTAGGTCTCGCGCGGACGATGCGCTCGCTCGCGGCCCGGGTCCGGGCCGGGCGCGAGGACCTGCTCGACACGGCCGGGACCGGTGGCGGCCGACCGTCGTTCAACGTCTCGACGACCGCAGCTTTCGTTGCGGCGGGCGCGGGTTGCCCGGTCGCTAAGCACGGCAATCGCTCCTCGACGGGCACCAGCGGCTCGGCCGACCTGCTCGAGGCGCTCGGCGCGCGGATCGACCTCGAGCCTGCGGCGGTCGCGGAATGCATCGACCGGACCGGCTTCGGCTTCATGTTCGCGCCCGCCCACCACCAGGCGATGCGCTACGTGATGGGCGTCCGACGCGAGCTCGCGGTGCGGACGGTCTTCAACATCCTCGGCCCGCTCAGCAACCCCGCCGGTGCGAGTCGTCAGCTGATCGGGGTCTCCGATCCGCGTTCGCTGCGGACAGTCGCCGGCGCCCTTGGGGCGCTCGGGGGTCAGCGCGCGCTGGTGGTTTCAAGCGCCGACGGCTATGACGAGATCAGCGCCTCGGCGCCGACGCATGCCTTCGAGCTGCGCGACGGACAGCTCTCCGAGCTGACGATCG
>JACCVG010000065.1 GCA_013698335.1 Thermoleophilaceae bacterium | reverse complement strand
CCTCCGAGGAGGACACCTATGCCGGGACCGACGATGGTGCGGAGGCCGCTGCCCCCGCCGCGAGCGATGAGCCCGCGCCGATCACGCCGCTCGAGCTGGCCGCCGACGCGCGCTACCGCGCGACCGGCAAACGCAAGACGGCTGTCGCGCGAGTGATCTTGAAGCCCGGAAGCGGCAACTACACGATCAACCGCCGGACGCTCGAGGAGAACTTCCCCCGCCCGACGCTGCAGCGGATCGCTCAGGACCCGCTCAAGGCGACCGGCAACGACACCCGCATGGACGTTGTCGCTCGTATCCACGGTGGTGGCGTCGCCTCTCAGGCCGCGGCCCTGCGCCACGGCATCGCCAAGGCGTTGGTCGAGGCCGATCCGAATCTGCGCGGCGAGCTCAAGCGGCGCGGCTTCCTGACGCGCGACGCGCGCGTCAAGGAGCGCAAGAAGGCCGGGCTCAAGAAGGCGCGCAAGCGCCCGCAGTTCTCCAAGCGCTGAGGCTGGGTTCGGCCTGAGCCCGCCGGCCGTGCAGAAGCTGTTCGGCACCGATGGCGTTCGCGGCCGCGCGGGCGAGTTCCTGACCGCCGAGCTCGCGCTCGCCCTCGGCCGTGGTGCGGTATGCGCTTCCGTCGCGGCCGAGCCCCGGGTCCTGATCGTGCGCGACACCCGCGAGTCGGGCCACATGCTCGAGGCCGCGCTGGCCGCGGGGGTCGCCGCGGCCGGCGGACACGCCCTGCTCGGTGGAGTTCTCCCCACTCCCGGAGCGCCGCTGCTGCTGCGTCGCTACGGCTTTGACCTCGCGATCGTGATCTCGGCCTCGCACAACCCCTATGCCGACAACGGCATCAAGTTCTTCGGGCCGGAGGGCGTGAAGCTCTCTGATGCGGCGGAGGCTCGTGTCGAGGCCGAGGTCGCCGCGCCCTCGGCGCCCGCCGAGCACCCCGGGCGGGTCAGGGAGCTGCATGGTGCGCCGGGCGATTACCTGCGCGAGCTCGAGCTGCGCTTCAAGGACCTCGACCTCGGTTCGCTGCGGATCCTGCTGGATTGCGCCAACGGCGCCACCTACAGCGTCGCGCCCGAGATCTTTCGCAGGCTCGGGGCGACCGTCGAGCTGGTCGCCGTCGAGCCCGATGGGCGAAACATCAACGAGGGCTGTGGCTCGACGCACGTCGAGGCGCTCGCCGAGTTGGTCGGACCGGGGGGGTTCGACGTCGGCTTCGCCTTCGACGGTGACGGGGATCGGGTGCTCGCCGTCGACCGATCCGGCGAGATCGTCGACGGTGACGAGCTGATCGCGCTCGCCGCGGGCCATCTCAAGAGTGCGGGCCGGCTTCCCGGGGGCGGCGTAGCCGTCACAGTGATGACCAACTACGGATTTCACACGGCGATGGCCGAGCTCGGCATCGAGGTCGCGACCACGGCGGTCGGGGATCGCCACGTGCTAGCCGAGCTGCTTGAGCGCGGGTGGGCACTCGGCGGCGAGCAGTCGGGTCACATCATTGATACTTCGTTCGTCCCTTCCGGAGATGGCATCGCGTCGGCCCTGCTGACGCTCGAAGCCCTCGCCGGGCGAGATCTGGCCGATCGTGACGGGATGCGGAAGCTGCCCCAGAGGCTCGTCAACGTAAGCGTCGCCGATCGCGGCTCGCTGGAGGGCGCGGAAGCCGTCTGGGAGGCAGTCTCCTCAGAGGGTCACGCGCTCGAGGGCCGCGGCCGCGTGCTCGTGCGAGCATCGGGGACCGAGCCGCTCGTGCGGGTGATGGTCGAAGCGCCCGAGCGCGAGGAATGCGACGCCGTCACCAATCGCCTCGTCGCGGTCGTGGAACGCGAACTCGGCTGAGGTCGAGGGCGCGGCTGCTCTCGCCGGTAGCCTGACCGCTTCATGTGTGGAATCGTCGGATACGTCGGGGATCGCCCCTGCGAAGAGATCCTGCTTCAGGGCCTCGAGAAGCTCGAGTACCGCGGCTATGACTCGGCCGGGATCTCGCTGCTCGACCCGGAAGGGTTCAAGACCCTGCGCGCGGTCGGCAACCTCTCGTCGTTGCGGGCGGCGATCGAGGAGCGGCGCAACGGCGCCGGGCCGGAGGGCGAGGAGCTGGCCACGACCGGGATCGGCCACACCCGGTGGGCCACGCACGGGCGGGTCAGCGAGGCCAATGCCCATCCCCACACCGACACCGCCGACGGCATCCAGATCGTGCTCAACGGCATCGTCGAGAACCACGCGGAGCTGCGCGAGCGGCTGGTCGCGGGTGGAGCTCGCTTCACCTCCGAGACCGACGCCGAGGCGGTTGCTCACCTGATCGCCCACCACTACGACGGCGATTTCGTGGCGGCCGTGCGGGAAACCTACGCCGAGCTGCGCGGCCACTATGCCTTCGTGGCGATGGCCGCCGATCAGCCGGGTCTGCTGGTCGGCGCCCGCAAAGAGCCGCCACTGATCATCGGCGTCGGCGACGGCGAGCAGTTCATCGGCTCGGCGATCCCGGCCTTCCTCCAGCACACGGCGCGGGTCCAGCTCGTCGAGGACGACGAGATCGTGGCGCTGCGCCCGGGCGGAGCCGAGTTTTTCAACGCGATCACCGGCGAGCCGATCGAGCGCGCGGTCGACGAGGTCGACTGGGACGAGGAGGCCGCCGAGAAGGGCGGTTACGAGACCTTCATGCTGAAGGAGATCCACGAGCAGCCGACGGCGCTCGGGGAGACGATCTTTGATCGGCTGGCGACCGACCGCGTCGAGCTCGGCGACATCGGTATCGACGACGATCAGCTCCGCGAGCTGCGCCGGATCGTGATCATCGCCTGCGGGACCTCCTACCACGCCGGACTGGTGGGCCGCTATGTGATCGAGGCCTGGGCCCGCGTTCCGGTCGAGACCGAGGTCGCCTCCGAATATCGCTACCGCGATCCAGTCGTCGGACCCGATGACCTCGTGATCGGGATTTCCCAGTCCGGCGAGACCGCCGACACGCTGGCCGCGATGCGGCTTGCGCGCGAGCGCGGCGCGCGAGTGCTTGCGGTCACAAACGTGATGGGCAGCCAGGCCACGCGCGACTCGGACGGTGTCCTCTTCACGCGCGCGGGGCTCGAGATCGGGGTCGCCGCGACCAAGACCTACGTGTCGCAGGTGGCTGCGATGTACCTGATCGCCCTGAAGCTCGCCGAGGTTCGTGGCACGCTGCCGGCCGAACGGCTGACTGAGCTGATCGCCGAGCTAGCGGCCCTGCCCGGCCACGTCAGCGACCTGCTCGAGCACGCCGAGGCGGACGTCGTCGCGATCGCCGAGCACTGGCAAAACTCGGAGTTCTTCCTCTACCTCGGCCGCCACATCGGTCTGCCGGTCGCACTGGAGGGGGCCCTCAAGCTGAAGGAGATCTCCTACATCCCGACCGATGCTTACGCGGCCGGGGAGATGAAGCACGGCCCGATCGCTCTGCTTTCGGAGGACACGCCCGTCGTCTGCGTGGCGACCGACGCCCCGGTGCTCGACAAGGTGCTCTCGAACATCTCCGAGGTCCGCGCGCGCGGGGCGCACGTCGTCGCGGTCGCGACCGAAGGTGATCAGCGCGTCAAGGACTACGCGGAAGAAGTCCTCTACGTGCCCCGCACCGATCCCCTGCTGCAGCCGATCCTCGCCGTTATTCCGCTCCAGCTGCTCGCCTATCGGATCGCGACGCTACGCGGGTTGAACGTCGATCAGCCGCGCAACCTCGCCAAGACGGTCACCGTCGAGTAGCCGCCTGCGGGCCGCCCCGCCCGTTACGCTCGATGACTGTGACGGGGATCGGACTGGACCTGCTCGAGGTCGCGCGCATGGAGCGCGCGCTGCACCGCCGCCCGGCGCTCGCCCGGCGGCTGTTCAGCGAAGCCGAGATCGCCTACGCGGAGGCCCGCGTCAGACCGGCCACCCACCTCGCCGCGCGGTTCTGCGCCAAGGAGGCCGCGGTCAAGGCGCTCGGCCTCGAGGTCTGGAGCTACCGCGACGTCGAGGTCGTGCCGGGGAAGGCCGGACCACGGCTGGCGCTCGGCGGAGGAGTCGCCGATCGAGCCCGATCGCTCGGGGTCGAAGTTGTCGTCTCGTTGACCCACGACCGTTCGATTGCGGGCGCGACCGCGCTGCTCGTCCCGGCCGCCGAAGACTCCGCGTGACCCTCCCCACCTGGGTCGATCCGCTCTACGACGCTGCCGAGATGCGCGCCGTGGATCGCTGGGCGGTCGAGTCCGGCATCCCCTCACTCGACCTGATGGAGCTCGCGGGCACCGGGCTTGCCCGAGCAGCCGAGAGGCTCGCCTCGGGCTCCGCGCTCCCGATCAGGATCGTCGTCGGCAAGGGCAACAACGGCGGTGACGGCTTTGTCGCGGCGCGTCTCCTGCGCGAAGCCGGGTGGCCGGTGGAGGTGCTCTCGCCGATCGACCTCGGTACGACCGGCGGTGATGCCCGCGCCAATCTCGAGCGGCTTCCCGGCGAGCCGCCCGCGTCGCTCTCCGACGGCGCGCTGGAGGCCTCGGCCTGCGTCGTCGACTGCCTGCTAGGGACCGGGTTCAGCGGTGCGGTCCGGGAACCGCTCTCAAGCGCGATCGCCGCGATCAACCGCTGCACGGCGCCCGTCCTCTCCTGCGACGTTCCTTCAGGAGTCGACGCCTCCAGTGGCCGGATCGAAGGCCCTGCCGTGCGTGCTGTGGCCACCGCCACCTTCCACGGTCCGAAGATCGGTCTGGCGGTTTCGCCAGGCAAGAATCACGCCGGGGAGGTCTCGGTTCTGGACATCGGTGTGCCTCGGGACGCACCGCAGCCGGCGCTCGCGGGTGCCATCAGCCGCCGTTCGCTGGACCGCGTGCCCTCCCGCGCGCGGGAGGGCACGAAGTTCGCCTCCGGGCAACTGGCGATCGCGGGCGGCTCCCGCGGGATGACCGGTGCGGTCGCTCTCGCCGCGATGTCCGCGGCGAGAGCCGGTGCGGGGTACGTCCAGGTCGCCGTGCCCGCGTCGCTGGAGCCGATCCTCGAGGGCAAGCTGCTCGAGCCGATGACGCGTGGACTCCCGGACGCCGAGGGCGCGTTCACCGTCGATGGTGTCGACCCGTTCCTCGATTTCTCCTCGCGCGCCGCGGCGGTCGTGCTCGGGCCGGGGCTCGGCCGCTCAGGCGATGCTTTCGCATTCGCAACCGAGGTCGCCTGGCGGATCGACGTCCCACTCCTGATCGATGCCGATGCACTCAACGCTCATGCGGGCCACGCCGAGCAGCTCGCGCGGCGGAGCGCCGCGACGATCCTCACCCCACACGCCGGCGAGGCCGCGCGGCTGCTCGGGTGCGACTCAGAGCACGTCGCAGCGAATCGGATCGCCGCCGCGCGCGAGCTAGCCGAGCTCGCGCAGGCGATCGTGGTGCTCAAGGGCGACGACACGATCGTCTGCGGACCGGTGGGGCCTCTCGCGATCAGTCCCGGAGGTTCACCCGCGCTCGCCTCGGCCGGGACGGGTGACGTCCTCTCGGGCGTGATCGGCGCGTGGTTGGCCAGGGGCGTCGATCCGTTCGAGGCAGCCGCAGCGGGAGTGCTCGGCCACGTGCTGGCGGGACGCGAGGCCGCGGTTCGGCTAGGTGCCGACCACGTGGTCGCGTCAGATGTCATAGATGCCCTCCCGGCGGCGCTCGCGCGATGAGGGCGCTCGCGAGGATCGATGACGGTGCGATCACCCGCAACTGCACACGGCTGACAGAAGCGCTCGGACCCGCGGCGCTCTGCGCGGTCGTCAAGGCCGATGGCTATGGACATGGAATGGTCGAGTCGGCCCGGGCGGCGCACGCCGGGGGAGCCTCGCTGCTGGCGGTGGCCACGGCCACGGAGGCGACGGCGCTGCGCGATGCCGAGATCGACGGAGTCCTCGTCATGGGCGCGCTCTCGCCCGCCGAGCTCGTCGAGGCAGCGGCAGCACGCGCCGAGGTCGTCGTCTGGGACCTCGACTATTTGCCGACGATCGCTCGTGTCGCCCGCCAGAGCGGGACGCGTATCGGCGTCCACGTCAAGTTCGACAGCGGGATGGGCCGGCTGGGCGCGCGCGACCCGATGGTCGTCCACGAGCTCGCCGAGCGGATCAGCGGCGATGCCCATCTATCGCTCGCGGGTGCCATGACGCACTTCGCCACCGCCGACGAGCGCGGGGATGATCACTTCCCGACCCAACTACGACGTTTCACGGAGGTCGTCGAGCAGCTCAAGCAGACCTATCCCGCCCTGATCGCGCACGCTGCCAACAGCGCGGCCGTCCTGCGCGATCCGGCCAGCCACTTCGACATGGCTCGCTGTGGCGTGGCGATCTACGGTCTCGACCCGTTCGGTGTCGACCCGGCGCTCGTCGGGCTCGAGCCGGCGCTGCGTCTCAGCTCCTATGTCGCCGCGGTCAAGGCGCTCGACTCGGGGGACTCGGTCGGCTACGGCCGGACCTGGATCGCTGAGGCTCCGACTTCGATCGCCGTGCTTCCGATCGGCTATGGCGACGGTGTCAGGCGCGGGCTCAGCGACAACGGCGAGGTCCTGATAGGCGGCCGCCGGTACCCGCTCGTCGGAACCGTGAGCATGGACAACGTGACCGTGGACCTCGGACCCGAACCCGTTGTCGCGGCCGGCGAGGAAGCGGTGCTGATCGGCGCCCAGGGGTCTGAGCGAATCCTCTGCGAGATGCTGGCCAAACGCCTTGACACGATCAACTACGAGGTCACGTGCGGGGTCGGTGTGCGCGTTCCGCGGGAGCACCTGAGCGCGTGAGGATCGAGCGGCTGGACGGGGAGCCGGCGGTCGCGACCGTACGCGGCGCGCTCGAAGGCACCGGCGGGGCGTGGATCGTCGGCGGAACGCTCCGGGACGCATTGCTCGGACGGGAGTTGCGCGACGTCGACCTGGCGATCGAAGGGGATCCGCGAGCGGCCGCGCGGGCGGTGGCCGCCGCCGCGGGCGGGCCGGTCTTCCCCCTGTCGGAGACCTTCGGCGCATGGCGCGCCCTGAGCGGCGACGGGAGCTGGCATTGCGACATCTCGCCGCTCCAGGGTCCGACGATCGAAGCCGATCTCGCCCAGCGCGACTTCTCGATCAACGCGATGGCGAGCCCGCTCGCCGGTGGTGAGCTGATCGATCTCCACGGCGGGATGACCGACCTCTCAGCGGGGCTGCTGCGCGTCCTCGGCCCCCAGTCCTACGCGGCGGACCCGTTGCGTGCGCTGCGACTCGTCCGGCTCGCCAGCGAGCTCGGCCTCGCGGTCGACCGAGAGACCGAGACGATCACCCGCGCCGCCGCGCCGCGCATCGAAGAAGCATCCGGCGAGCGGATCTTCGCCGAGCTGCGGGGCGTGATCGTCTCGCGCAGGGCCGTCGCCGGCTTGCGGCTCGCCGGACGGCTCGGGGTCGCCGCGGCCGTCCTTCCGGAGTTCGCGGCTTTGGGCGGCGTCGAGCAGAGCGACTTCCACGACCTCGACGCCCACGAGCACACGCTCGCTGTCCTCGAGCGCCAGATCGAGCTCGAGGACGATCCCGGTCGGCTCTTCGGCGAAGCAGGCGCACCGCTGGCGGCGGTACTGGGGGAGCCGTTCGCCGATCAGCTCACGCGGGGCGAGGCGCTGCGCTTCGGCGCGCTCTTCCACGACCTCGGCAAACCCGAGACCCAGGGTGTCCGCGAGGACGGGCGGATCACCTTCATCGGACACGACGACGCAGGGGAGCGGATCGTGTCGGAGATCTGCACCCGGCTGCGCACCAGCGAGCGATTGCGGTCTTTCCTCGGCGCGTTGACCCGCCACCACCTGCGGCTCGGCTTTCTCGTGCACGAGGTTCCGCTCTCGCGGGTCGCGATCTACCGGTACCTCCGCGACTGTTCACCGGTCGAGGTCGAGGTGACTGCGCTTTCGTGTGCGGATCGGCTCGCGACCCGTGGCCGCAACGCGGAGCGGGCGATCGCCGCCCACCTCGAGCTCGCAACGCAGATGATGTTCGAAGCACTGGCATGGCGCGCTTCGGGCGGGGCGCCAAGCGCTCCACTGCGCGGCGACGAGCTCGCCGCCGCGCTCGGCATCGAGCGCGGCCCCGAGCTCGGCAAGCTGGTGGCCCGGATGCGCGAGGCGGTCTTCACCGGCGAGGTCAGCACCGCGAGCGAGGCGATCGAGCTCGCCCGGGCGCTACGGCATAATTCAGCGCCGTGATCGTCGACTGCGCGGTATACGAGCGGGGCGAGCGGCGGTCGGGCGATCTCGACATCGAGGGCGCGCATGACGTCTGCCGCGGGACCGAGAGCTTCGTCTGGCTGGGGCTCCACGAGCCGAGCAAGGAGGAGTTCGAGTCGGTCCGGGTCGAGTTCGGGCTCCACGAGCTGGCGGTCGAGGACGCGATCAACGCTCACCAGCGGCCGAAGCTCGAGATCTACGGGGACACGCTGTTCATGGTCCTGCGCACGGCGCGCTACATCGATTCGGCCGAAACCGTCGAGTTCGGCGAGATCCTGCTGTTCGTCGGCGAGGGGTTCGTGATCTCCGTTCGTCACGGCGCGGCGAGTGAGCTCCAAGGGGTTCGCGCGCAGGTCGAGGCGCGCCCCGACCTCCTCCGCTGCGGCCCGGGGGCGGTGCTCCACGCGATCGTCGATCGGGTCGTGGACGACTATGAGCCGGTGATCGCGGGGATCGAGGACGACATCGAGGAGATCGAGCAGCAGGTCTTCTCGACCAACCACAGCAATCCGGCGGAGCGGATCTACCAGCTCCAGCGCGAGGTCGTCCAGTTTCACCGCGCGATGGGACCGCTGCTCGAGCCGCTCCGCAAGCTGGCCTCCGGGGATATCCCGCTGATCCACGAGAACGTGCGCGCCTACTTCCGCGACGTCCACGACCACGCGCTGCGCGCGGATGAGAACTCGACGACCTTTCGCGAGCTGCTCCATGGGGCGCTCGAGGCTAACCTCGCCCAGGTCACGATGCGCCAGAACGAGGACGTGCGCAAGATCTCGGCCTGGGTGGCGATCCTCGCCGCGCCCACGATGATCGCCGGCATCTACGGGATGAACTTCGACTTCATGCCCGAGCTGCGGACACCCCTCGGGTACCCGGCGGTGCTCCTGCTGATGATCGCGATCTGCACGCTCATGTACCGGGGCTTCCATCGCAACGGCTGGCTGTAAGGTTCGCCGCCGTGGCCGAGGACTGCATCTTCTGCAAGGTCGTCTCCGGGGAGCTGCCGGCTCACCGCGTCGCCGAGGACGAGCACACCGTCTCGTTCATGGACATCAACCCGTGGACCGAGGGGCATGCGCTGGTCATTCCGCGTGCCCATTCGCGCAACCTCTACGAGGTCGATGGGGAAGATCTCGCTCACGCCGCTCGGGCGGCCAAGCAGCTCGCGCTGCGGATGCGGGAGCGGTTCGAGTGTGACGGCATCAACCTGCTCAACGCCTGTGAGCCCGCGGCTTGGCAGACGGTCTGGCACTTCCACATACACGTGATCCCCCGCTACGAGGGCGATGGTCTCGTCCCACCGACACATCCTCAGGGCGCCGATCAGGACGAGCTAGCGGCGCTCGCCGCCGAGCTGAGCCGATGAGCAAGGTCCGCATCGAGCGCGACGGGACGCTCGTCCAGATCGTGCTCGACAGCCCGCCGCTCAATCTGTTCGACGCCGAGCTCATCACCGACCTCGCGGCCGCGGTGCGGGACGTCCGCGCCGACCCAGGGCGCGCGGTCCTCGTCCGAGCTGAAGGCCGCGCGTTCACGGGCGGGGTGGACGTCAACGTCTTCCACGGCCTCTCGGTTGAGCGCTCGCAGGGCGTGTTCGAGGAGCTCGTGTCGATCGTTCACGGCCTCGAAGACCTGCCCGTTCCGACGATCGCCGCTGTCGGTGGGCTCTGCCTGACGGCCGGCTTCGAGCTCTCGCTGGGCTGCGACATGATCGTCGCCGGTGAGTCAGCGCGCTTCGGACTGGTCGAGATCGTCGTCGGGCTGACCCCGGCGGCGGGCGGTACTCAGCGGGTGGCCGAGCGCGCCGGCCCGGCCCGCGCTCGTGAGCTCGTGATGACCGGTGAGCTGTTCGACGCGGCTACGCTCGAGCGCTGGAACGTCGTCAACCGGGTCGTACCCGACGCGGATCTCGAAGCGGTCGCCTTGACACTGGCGAAGCGGCTCGCGGATGGCCCGACCCGCGCCAATGGGGCGACCAAGGCGATGGTCCGTGCCTACCTCGAGCACGGGGTCCGCGGCGCCGATGCGCGGATCGGCGAGATCGCTTCGCCGCTGTTCGACACCGAAGACCTCCAGCGGGCGGTCGAGACCTTCCTCGCGGAGGGTCCGGGCAAGGCGAGCTTCACGGGCCGATAAGCCGTCCTGCTGCTAGTTTGCTCGCATCCGGCAGGCGATAGAGGAAGGTGCTCGAGAAGCGATGGCAACCGGAACGGTCAAGTGGTTCAGAGACGACAAGGGGTTCGGCTTCATCACGCCCGACGAGGGTAGCCAGGACCTGTTCGTCCATCACACCGGGATCAACGGCGAGGGCTTCAAGACCTTGCAGGAGGCGGCGAAGGTCTCCTACGAGGAAGAAGCGGGCGATAAGGGCCCCAAAGCGGTCAATGTCACCGTGCTCGGCTAGACGCTTTGGCTAAAGAAGAGAAGATCGAGATGGAGGGCGAGGTCACCGAGGCCCTGCCCAACACGATGTTCCGCGTGACTCTCGACAACGGCCACGAGGTGCTCGGCCACATCTCGGGCAAGATGCGCCGCCTCTACATCCGGATCCTCCCCGGCGACCGCATCAAGATCGAGCTCTCGCCCTACGACCTCGACCGCGGCCGCATCACCTACCGTTACAAGTGAGGTACTAGAACCCGCATTCCTTGGGATTTTCCTGACAGAAGCTCTCAAACCGTTCTGCCGAGCTTCCCGGGGGCGGTGGGGTGTCGTTCTTGGGGTTGTCAGGCGGCGGGGGAGGGGGTTCTTCCTCGACGGGTTCCTCTTCGGGGATCACCGGCTCAGAATCGCTCCCGCCATCAGAGGAACCAGCTTCCTCGACCGTGCGGATCTTTATCTCCGGCGTCGAACTGGTCGAACTGGTCGAGCTGCCCTCCGTACCGCCGGGTGAGATCAGCTCAGGTGCCGTGGTCGAGGCGGGGTCCGGCTCTCCGCCACCCCCGCAGCCGACGGCCGTCAGCGCGAACAAGGCCACCAGGAGCGCGATCTCTCGCGGGTGCGCGGTCATCCGGTCAACCCTCGACAGCCGGCAGCCGGCGATCGCAGTGGGGGCAGTCGTTGAGGTCCTTGGGGGCCAGCTGCTGGAGCGAGCACCCGCACAGCCGGAGGTTGTCGACCGCCCATGGGAGTTGGCTGGCCGACGGCGCGAGCGGCAGCACCTTGCCCACGACCTCATACTCCGACCCGGTCTCGGAGTCGACGTAGACGGTGCCTGCGGAGACCTCGCGGATCACCTCGCGATCCGAGCGAGTTCGCAGGCGATATTTCTGTTCTCCGGCCACGGGGGCAAGATACCAACCGACGTCCCGGAAGTGCGATGCCTGCGACCGCCCGAACGGATAATCTTCCCGGCCGATGACCTTCTGGATTCGATCGCGCGGGGCCGCGACCGCCCTCGCCGCGCTGGCAGTCGGCGCCGTATTGAGTGGCTGCGGCTCGCGCGGCGATGAGCCCGACCTTGTCAACGGCAAGACGCTCTTCGTCGGCGAGGGAACCTGTGGCAGCTGTCACGCGCTTGCGCGTGCCGGGACGAGCGGCAACCAGGGCCCCGACCTCGACGCCGCGTTTGGTCCCGCCCGTGAGGTG
This sequence comes from Thermoleophilaceae bacterium, assembly GCA_013698335.1. Taxonomy (GTDB): domain Bacteria; phylum Actinomycetota; class Thermoleophilia; order Solirubrobacterales; family Thermoleophilaceae; genus JACCVG01. The sequence goes on along the minus strand of JACCVG010000065.1, from coordinate 12,097 downwards.
GGCCAGGGGGCGGCGACGGTCGAGGGGATCGTCCGCTCCCAGATCGAGCACCCCGCGCTGAGCAGCTCGATGCCTCCCAGGCTGCTGACCGGCTCCGACGCGCGCGACGTGGCGGCCTATGTCGCCTTCGCAGCGGGCCGCCCGGGCGAGGATCAGGGAGCGCTGGCCGCGGCCGGCGCCGCCCAGCAGAGCGACGAGCCGGCCATCGTCGAGGACGGGGTGCTGACGATCCCGGCCGATCCGACCGGTGCCCTCGCCTACACCTTCCCCGAGGCCGAGGCCGAGGCCGGCCAAATCGAGATCACGATGCCGAACGAGTCCCCGATCGACCACAACATCGCGATCGAGGATGACGCCGGTGACGTGGTCGGCACCGGTGGCGAGTCGACGATCAGTGTGGACCTCGATGCCGGCGAGTACGAGTACATCTGCACGGTGCCCGGCCATGCCGAGGGCGGCATGATCGGCACCCTCGCCGTCGAGTAGCGCCATCACGCTCACTCGCCCGACCGGCCCGCGCACCAGCGCTGCCCTGGCTGCCACGCTCTGCCTCGCGGCGACGACCGGTCTCGGCTGCGACGCGCCGCTGGCCGAGGCCCCCGTTCTGGCTCAGCCAGGTAGCGAGCAGCCGAACATCCTGCTGGTGCTGACCGACGATCAGGACACCGGCCTGACCAAGTACATGCCGCGCGTCCGGCGCCGGCTCGAGTCCAAGGGGGTCAGCTTTGCGAACGCGTTCGCGTCCTACCCGCTCTGCTGTCCCTCACGCGCGACGCTGCTCTCGGGTCAGTACGCCGACAACCACGGGGTGCTGGCCAACGAGCAGGCCGGAGAGCTCGACCTGCGCAACTCGCTGCCCGTCTGGCTGAAGCGCTCCGGCTACCTGACCTCCTACATCGGCAAGTTCCTGAACGGCTATCCGATCAAGGGCGAGCCGTTGCTCGATCCACCGGGCTGGGACGACTTCGCCTCGCCCGCGGTCGCCGTGACCGACATGTACCACTACAAGTTGCTGCGCAACGGTGCGCTCCGTTCCTACGGGAGCAAGCACCCCAACTACAAGACCGACGTCCTCGGAGGGTTCGCGCTGGAGTCCCTGCAGCGGCTGACTGCCGCCGAGGAGCCGTTCTTCATGACCTTCGCCCCGACGGCGCCGCACGCCGAGCTGCACGTCGAGGCCTGCAACGACCCGCGCTCCTCGCCGGCCTCCCGGAACCGGTTCCGGGAGATCGACGCACCGCGCAAAGGCGCCTTCAACGAGACGAAGATCGGAGACAAGCCGCGGCATGTGCGCGCGTTTCCCGAGCTCGACGAGCAACAGCTCGACCTGATCGACTGCCACCACCGTGCGCGTGCTCGCAGCGTCCTCGACGTCGATCGCTACGTCGGCCAGATGCTCGACGTGCTGGAGCGCGCGGGCGAGCTCGACAACACGTTCGTGATCTTCACCTCGGACAACGGCTTCCTGACCGGCCAGCACCGGATCCCCAGCGGCAAGGTCCTTCCCTACGACGAGGCGACCCGCGTACCGCTGATCGTCCGCGGCCCCGGGATCCCCGAAGGGATCGAACGCCGGCAGCTCGTGTCGAACGTCGACTGGGCGGCGACGATTCTCGACATCGCGGGCGCGCGCTCGGGGAGGGTGCTCGACGGTCTCTCCCTGCTCGCCGCGGCGCGCGACAACGAGAGCGCGCGCGGTCGCGAGCTCCTGCTGGAGGCCGGGCGCTCCGAGCCCTACCCGGGCAATCGCGCCCCCGCCTACCAGGCGCTGCGTACTAGCCGCTGGCTCTACGTGGAGTACGAGGATCGCCAGCGGGAGCTTTACGACGTGCGCGCCGATCCGGACCAGGCGAACAACCTGGCCGCACAGGGCGGCGCGAAGAAGATCCGAGCGGCGCTTCGCGAACGGCTCGACGTCCTGCGTGACTGCGCCGGGGCGGCCTGCCGGGTCGGGCTTACAGCGCCCGGGTGACGAGCACGACGAGCACGATCAGGATGAACAGCCCGAGCACGTAGAGCAGGAACCTGAACGCCTCGCCCTCGGACCTCAGTGGATTGAGCACTCAGATCACGTAGATGGTCGTGTAGACCACGATCCACATCACGTCGACGAAGTGCCAGTAGATCCCGGGAATCTCGACCCCCCGGTGCTCCTTCTCGGTGAAGTGACCCTTGAAGGCGCGCGTCGTCGCAAAGACGAGCAGCGTGAGGCCGATGAAGACGTGGGCGCCGTGCAGGCCGGTCAGCGAGTAGAAGATCGACGCCTGGGCGTTGCTCGCGGGCGGGAAGCCGATGTTGACGTACTCGTTGATCTGAATCGCGAGGAATGTCGCGCCGAGCAGCGTCGTCATCAGCAGGCCGACCTTCAACCCGTTGCGGTTGCCGGACTTCGCCGATTCGAGCGCCCAGTGGATCGTCGCGCTCGAGGAGATCAGGATCGCTGTGTTCACGCCGGCGACGGCCACCGGGAGGTGCATGTTCTCGGCCGGCCACTCGTCGCCGATCACGACCCGGATGAAGAAGTAGGCCGTGAAGAAGGCTCCGAAGAGCATGATCTCCGAGATGATGAACAGGTACATCCCGAGCGTCTGAGCCTCGACTCGCGAGGACCGGTTGGGCTCGGGAGGGCCGTGGTGATGGCCGTGACCCTCGTGGGCGATCGTGGCGGCTTCCATCAGCCGACCACCACGTGCTCGACCGGCTTGGAGGTCGAGGATTCGACCCGCTCGATCAGGTTTCCGCGCAGCCACCCGGAGCGCTCGCCGGGCAGCGTCGAGATCACGATCTCGTCGACCGCGTAGAACTGGAGGGCGTTCTGGATCGCCGTGAAGGGGTCGGGATGCATCACCTGGCCGATTGCGTCGAGCCCGGCGCCGCGCAGCCGCTCGAGCACGCCGGCGAGCCGGGCGGCGGCCTGCTCTTCGGACTCGTCACCGACCGGGCAGATGACGGTGAACCGGTGCGGCCCCTCGCCGGCCTTGGCCTGCAGCAGCGCGAGCAGGCTCGGGCTCTCCGCGGTCTGGTTGGCGACGACCAGCGTGCGGGTGGCTTCGGCGCGATCCTCGTCGAGGTCGACGACAACGTGCTCGATCGGCAGCCCCGAGGCGTCGGCAATCCGATCGATCAGGTCGCGGCGCATCCAGCCCGAGCGCGTTTCCGGGTGGGTCGAGATCACGATCTCATCGGCGCCGAACTGCTCGATCGCGTCCATCGTCGCCGAGTAGGCGTCCGGATCCATGACCTCGCCGCGGGCCTCGATCCCCGCCTCGCGCAACTGGTCGATGGTCGTCGCGAGCCGGTTCTCCGCCGCGTTGCGGATCGTCCCGTCGTGGATGACGTAGCCGTGCTTGGGCTGGTTCTGCGGGCAGATGACGGTCACGGTGACCTCCCCGCCGGCCTGCTTGACCCGCTCCTCGACTGCGGCGATCAACTTGCGCCCACCAACGGTCTCGTTGGCTACGACGAGAATCCTTCGCGCGCTCACTCCTTGCCTCCGCTCGCGGCGGCGACCGGCTCGGGCTTCTTGAACACGCCGTGGACCGCGCCCGGGACGCCGTACTCGTAGGGGCCGCCGACGATCGTCGGGATCTCGTCGAAGTTGAACAGCGGCGGGGGAGAGGAGACCTGCCACTCGAGCGTGTGCGCGCGCCAGGGGTTGGCCGCTGCCTTCGGCCCGTTGCGCCAGCTCGTGATCATGTTGTAGAGGAACAGCAGGTAGGACATCCCGAAGATGAACGCCGAGACCGAGATGACCGCGTTCCAGGTCGCGAACTCGGCCGCGTAGTCGGCGACCCGTCGCGGCATTCCGTCGACGCCGACGAGGTGCATCGGCCCGAAGGTCAGGTTGAAGAAGACGAACGAGAGCCAGAAGTGCATCCTGCCGAGCCGCTCGTCGTACATCCGACCGGTCATCTTCGGGAACCAGAAGTAGAGGCCCGCGAAGATCGTGAACACCGAGCCGCCGAACAGCACGTAGTGGATGTGGGCGACGATGAAGTAGGTGTCCGAGACGTGGATGTCGACGGGGATCACCGCGAGCATCACGCCGCTGATCCCGCCGAGCGTGAACATCGTGATGAAGCCGAGCGCGAACAGCATCGGGGTCGTCAGATGGATCACGCCTCGCCAGAGCGTGGCGAGCCAGGAGAAGATCTTGATGCCCGTCGGTATCGCGATCAGCATCGTCGTGATCATCATCGGGACGCGCAGCCACGCCGACATGCCCGAGACGAACATGTGGTGGGCCCAGACCGTGAACCCGAGCACGACGATCGCGCACAGCGAGAAGGCCATCATGCGGTATCCGAACACCGGTTTACGGGCGTTGGCGGAGATGACCTCGCTGATGATCCCGAAACCGGGCAACATCATGATGTATACCGCCGGGTGCGAGTAGAACCAGAAGATGTGTTGGTACATGATCACGTCGCCGCCGTTGGCGGAGTTGAAGAAGTTCATCCCGAGCGCTCGGTCGAAGAGCACGAAGAACTGCGAGCCGGCGATGAAAGGCGTGGCGATCACGACCAGCAGCGAGGTGGTGAAGTTCGCCCAGACGAGCAACGGCATCCGGAAGAATGTCATTCCCGGCGCGCGCATCGTGATGATCGTGACCAGGAAGTTGAGCGCCGTTGCGATCGACGAGGCGCCGGCGAACTGGACGCCGATCGTGAAGAACTGCTGGCCCAAGGGGACCTCGGTGGACAGCGGCGCGTACGCGGTCCAGCCGGTCGCGAACGCGCCTCCCGGGGCGAAGAAGCTCGCGACCATCATGATCCCGGCCATCGGCAGCATCCAGTAGGAGAGTGCGTTCAGGCGTGGGAACGCCATGTCCGGCGCCCCGATCATCAGCGGGATCACGTAGTTCGCGATGCCGGCGAAGACCGGGATGATGAACAGGAAGATCATCAGCGACGCGTGCACCGAGAACAGGCCGTTGTAGGTGTTCGGATCGACGAACTGCGTGCCCGGGGCGGCGAGCTCGGCGCGAATCAGCATCGCCAGCAGGCCGCCGATCGTGAAGAAGACGAAGGTGGTGACGATGTACTGGATCCCGATCACCTTGTGATCGGTGTTGACGCGGAAGTAGTCCTTCCAGGTCTTGGCGCCGTGGCCGGAGTGGTCCTCATCGCGGGTCGGCTTGCCTGCAGCCCAGTAGAACCAGTAATCGAAGCAGCCGATTCCGACGAGGAAGGCGAGCGGCATCGCGATCAGCGCGACGGTCGTGATCGCCTCGCCGTCGAAGAGTGGATCCCAGCCGTAGAGCGCGCGGACTCCGACGACGAGTGCGGTCGAGAACGCCAGCGACAGGGGTACCGACAGCAGCGCCCGGTACCAGCCCGGGCCCTTCAGCTTGGCGGCGAACGTCACTGGGCCTCCTCTTCGTCAGTCGCGGACGCGGGCATCGTATCGTCGGCCGCGGGTTCGCTCTGCTTGGCCTGTTCGGCCAGCCAGCCCTCGAACTCGGCCGGCGGGAGGACGGTCGCGACCTGGCGCATGGTCGTGTGGCCGAGCCCGCAGAGCTCCGCGCACACGACGTCGAAACGGCCCTCCTTGGTGGGCGTGACCCGGTACTCGGTGGTGATGCCCGGAACGGCGTCGGACTTGAGCCGGAACGCCGGCACCCAGAAGGAGTGGAGGACGTCGAGCGCCTTGATCTGGAAGTGGACCTGCTGGCCGAGCGGCAGCACGAGCTCGTTGGACTGGACCGGCTCGCCGCCCGGAGTGTCGGGGTACTCGAAGCTCCATGCGAACTGCTGGCCGGTCACCTCGACCTCCATTGCGTTCGCCGCCGGGCGCTCGATCTCCTCGAGCACGATCGCCCCGTAGACCGCAAGCGCGCTCACCATGATCGTCGGGATCGTGACCCACACGACCTCGAGCAGCGTGTTGCCGTGAATCGGCGCGCCATCGCTCTGGTCGCCGGGCTTCGCGCGGAAGCGCCAGACCGAGTAGAGCGCGACCGTCATGACGAGCACGAAGACGGGGACAGAGACGATCAGCAGCACGTCGTAGAGCTCGTCGATCGGCGCCGCCGCAGTCGAGGCGGCGATCGGGAACCAGTCGATCGCGAGCGCGAGCGCAACGCCTGCAACAGAGGCGACGACGCCGATCAGGAGCATCTGGATGATCGGATGCTTGGTCCTCATCGCTGCGCCCCTCTGATGGCCCGACCGGTGGTGCTATCGCCGTGATTTGCCAACGCGGGCGCGAGTGTATTGGAGGGGGCCGACCCCGTGCCGGGCGGGAAGGATCGTCTCGCCATCGGCCGCGCACAGCGTGGTAGTCTCGATTTGGACATCGAGTCAATCGTCACGAGGGCTAGAAAGGGGGGCGCCATGCAAGTAAGCGATGGAATGACCGAGGCGGTGTTGACCGTCGGCCCGGGCCACACCCTGCGGGCGGCCGCGAAGCTGATGGCCGAGCGCAAGGTCGGCGCGGCGATCGTGATCGATCCGGAGCAGCCAGGGCCGGGCATCATCACCGAACGCGATGTTGTGAGTGCGATCGGCCAGGGTCAGGATCCCGATTCCGAGACCGTGGCCGAACACCTCTCCTCGAACCTCACCTTCGCAGCGCCCAATTGGTCGCTCGAGCGGGCGGCCGAGGCGATGATCGGCGGCCGTTTCCGGCACCTGCTCGTGATCTCGGGCGGCGAGATCGCGGGCGTTCTCTCGATGCGCGACATCGTCCGCTGCTGGACGACGGACGGGGCCTCGTGCGAGACCGGTGAGATGGAGGCAGTCTCGCGCTAGTGGTCTAGCGGCAGGTCAGCGATTTCGCTGCGGGTCTCACTGACCCAGCGGATGATCGCGCCGATCGCGATCAGCAAGCCGATGGCGGCGAGCACGAGGTTGTGTACGACGCCGACGAGGGCGATCGTGATCCCGGCGGCGACGATCACCGGCAGGAAAGACGGTCCTGGGAGGTGGACCTGCTCCGATGCCGATTCGATCGGCTCGTGGGTGATTCTCTGATCGGCCATCGCCTAGACCCCACCGGGGTCGTGCGACGCGAGGCATGTCCTGTCGCAACGTTTCATCCGCTAGTAGAGGAAACCGATCAGGAAGGCAAGGCCGAACACGAGCATCGAGACCGCACCGGCGATCAGCCCCGTCCGGACGTTCTTGTTGGCGAGCCGACGATCCATCTGGGCGCGCAGCTTAACGCCCCGATTGCATGAAACGTCGTGCGCCGTGAAGAATGGTCCGAATGGAGACGGTGATCGGAGTCGATGTCGGGGGAACGAAGGTCGCGGCCGCGGTGGTCGGCGGCGGCGCTCTGGCGGCACGCGTCGAGCATCCGACCGAGCTCGGCGACGGGGCGGCCCTGCTCGACGGGATCGCCGCGGTCGTCGCCGAGGTGGAGCAGGGCACGGCCCGCGCTGCGGTGGTCGGCGTCGGGCTGCCCTCTCAAATCGACTTCTCGAGCGGGACGGTCGTCGCCAGCGCGAACATTCCGCTCCAGGGAGTGCCCGTCCGCGAGGAGCTCCAACGGCGTCTCGGTCGCCCGGTCTTCGTCGACAACGACGCCAACTGCGCCGCCCTCGCCGAGGCCGGGCTGGGCGGCGTCGACGATCTGGTGATGCTGACCCTCGGAACAGGCGTCGGTGGTGGGGTGGTGATCGACGGGCAGATCTTCCGTGGCTCGAGCGGCCTTGGCGCCGAGCTCGGCCACATCGTGATCGAGCGGGACGGCCCGGAATGCCCGGGCGCTTGCCCGAGCCGTGGCTGCCTCGAGGCGTTCTGCAGCGGCACGGCGCTCGCGCGCGATGCGCTGGCGTACGCCGAGGCGCATCCCGACTCCCAGCTCGGCCGTGAGCTCGCGCAGGAGGGGCGGGTCTCCGGACGGGTGGCGACCGAGGCTGCCCAGGACGGCGATCCAGACGCGCTCGCGCTGCTCCAGCAACTCGGCGTGAGCCTCGGAGTCGGAATGGCCGGGCTGATCAACATCTTCGAGCCGCAGCGGCTCGTGATCGGCGGGGGCTTGTCCGCCGCCGGCGATCTGTTCATGCCGCAGGCGATCTCGGAGGCCGAGTCTCGTGCGCTCCCGGCGCTGTATGAGAGAGTGACGATTGGTCTCGCGCGCGGCGGCGCCGACGCGGGGATCATCGGGGCCGGGACCCTGGCCGCGCACGAGTTTCAGCGATCCAACCGAGGAGAGGGATGAGCACGACCACCGATACGCGGGCGCTCGACGAGCTCTGCGTGAACACGATTCGGACCCTCTCGATGGATGGGGTTCAGCAGGCCAACTCAGGCCACCCCGGAACGCCGATGGCGCTCGCTCCGCTCACCTACGTCCTCTACACGCGGGTGATGAACCACAATCCGGGCAACGCGCACTGGGCCGACCGGGATCGTTTCGTCCTCTCGTGCGGCCACGCGTCGATGCTTCTCTATTCGATGCTCTACCTGACCGGGTACGGGCTCTCGCTCGATGACCTGAAGAACTTCCGCCAGCTCGGCAGCCCGACGGCCGGTCACCCCGAGTACGGCCATGCCGCCGGGATCGAGACGACGACAGGGCCGCTCGGTCAGGGCATCTCGAACGCGATCGGCCTGGCGCTAGGTGAGCGGATGCTCGCGGCGCGGTTCAACCGCCCCGGCCACGAGGTCGTCGACCACCACACCTTCACGATCGCGAGCGACGGCGACATGCAGGAGGGGATCTCCGGTGAGGCGGGCTCGATCGCCGGGCACCTCGGCCTCGGCCGCCTGGTCGCCTTCTACGACGACAATCACATCTCGATCGAGGGCGACACGGCGCTGTCGTTCTCCGAGGACGTCGGCAAGCGGTACGAGGCCTACGGCTGGCACGTCCAGAACCTCGGCGAGGACATCGAGCTCGACCGGATCGAGGAGGCGGTGGCGGAGGCCAAGCGGATCGAGGACCGGCCCTCGCTGATCATCGCCCGCACCCACATCGCACCGGGCTCGCCGAACAAGCAGGACACCGAAGCCGCCCATGGCGCTCCGCTCGGCGAGGACGAGATCCTGCTCACCAAGGAGGCCTACGGCTGGTCGAGCACCGAGCCGTTCTTCGTTCCGGAGGAGTCGCTGGCCCACTTCCGTGAGTGCGAGGGACGGGGAGCGAGCGCCGAGGCGGCATGGAACCAGCGCTTCGAGGCCTACCGAGCCGAGCACCCGGCGCTCGCCGCCGAGTACGAGCGGATCATGTCGGGGACGCTGCCCGACGGCTGGGACTCCGATGTCCCGTCCTATTCGGTCGAGGACGGCAAGATGGCGACCCGCAAGGCCTCCCACAAGGCGATCCAGTGGGCGGCCTCCGAGGTGCCTGAGCTGGTCGGCGGCTCTGCCGACCTTGCGCCCTCGACGCTCACCCTGATCGACGACGGCGGCAGTGTCGGGCCACACGACTACGCGGGGCGCAACCTGCACTTCGGCATCCGCGAGCACGCCATGGGGGCGATCGTCAACGGGCTGACGCTCCAGGGGCTGCGCGCCTACGGATCGACGTTCCTGATCTTCTCGGACTACATGAAGGCCTCGATCAGGCTCGCGGCCGTCATGAACATCCCGTCGATCTTCGTCTTCACCCACGATTCGATCGGCGTCGGCGAGGACGGGCCGACCCATCAGCCGATCGAGCAGCTGGCAGGCCTGCGGGCGATTCCCAACCTCAACGTCGTGCGGCCGGCCGACGCGAACGAAGCCGCGCTCGCGTGGCGGTTCGCGGTCGGCAGCGCGGGCACGCCAACCCTGATGGCCTACTGCCGCCAGGGGGTGCCGGGGCTCGATCCCGAGGCCGTCCCGGCTGACGCGATCGAGCGCGGCGCCTACGTGTTGCGCGACGCCGGGGAAGATCTGCAGGTGATCCTGATCGCGACCGGCTCCGAGGTCGGAATAGCGCTGGCCGCGGCGGATGCACTCGCCGGGGAGGGCATCGGGGTCCGCGTGGTCTCGATGCCCTGCATGGAGACCTTTGCCGATCAGGACTCCGGCTACCGCGACTCGGTGCTGCCGCCCTCCTGTCGCGCGAGGGTGTCGGTCGAGGCCGCCGGCCCGCTGGGCTGGGAGCGCTGGGTCACCGACGACGGTGAATCGGTCGCGATGAACAGCTTCGGAGCGTCCGGGCCCCAGCCCGCCGTCTACGAGCACTTCGGCTTCACGCCCGAGAACGTCGCCGACCGGGCACGCGCTCTGCTCTGAGGGCTCGGTCGTAGCAAGAGCGAGTTAGCCAAGGCTAACTTTCATGTTACCCTGGCCATATGGCAGGTATGAGCAGGCGCAAGATGCTGATCGGCGGGTCGCTCGCGGCGCTGCCGCTGATCCATGAGCTCGTCCCCCATGGCCAGGTGCACAGTGGGATTGCCCAGGCCCTCGAGCCCCAGCACGGCGGCGGCGGGGCACACAGCACCGCGGCGCACGCGGGGTCTGGCCACAACGGGACGGTCGGGCGGGTCGATCCTGCAGTCAACGGGTTCGACCCCGCCGAGATCGTGCGCGATTTCGACTGGGGGACCACCCGCCGGACCGCGACGGGGACGGTCCGGGAGTGGGAGATCCTCGCCGAGGACAAGGAGATCGAAGTCGCGCCCGGTGTCAAGTACGCGGCCTGGACCTACAACGGGCGCGTGCCCGGGCCGACGCTGCGGGCGCGCGAGGGCGAGCGACTGCGCGTGCGGTTCGTCAACGCCTCCCGGCACCCGCACACGATGCACTTCCACGGGATCCACACCGCGAGCCAGGACGGCATCCCCGGGATCGGGGCCGGCAACATCGAGCCGGGTCGCTCGACGACCTACGAGTTCGGCGCGGAGCCGTTCGGGCTCCACCTCTATCACTGCCACTCGACTCCGCTCGCCGACCACATCGCCAAGGGCCTGTACGGGGCTTTCATCATCGATCCGAAGCAGGGTCGCCCCGAAGCCGACGAGCTCGTGATGGTGATGAACGGCTTCGACACGAACTTCGACCGGACCAACGAGATCTACGCGGTCAACACGGTCGCCTTCGACTACATGAACGAGCCGATCCGGGTCAAGCGCGACGAACTGGTCCGTATCTACCTCGTGAACATCCTCGAGTACGACCTCCTCAACTCCTTCCACATCCACGCCAACTTCTTCAACCGGTTCCCGACCGGGACCTCGCTCGAGCCGACCGAGCTCACCGACACGATCATCCAGGGCCAGGGCCAGCGCGACATCCTCGAGTTGCGCTTCCCCTACACCGGCAAGTACATGTTCCACGCCCACGTCAGTGAGTTCGCGGAGCTGGGCTGGATGGGGTTCTTCGAGGTCTACGAGTGACCGCAGTCACGCGGCTACCCGCCTGGCTCGTCGGGCTGTTCCCCCTCGTGCTGCTGGCCGCGGGGATTGCGGTGTTCATCGCGCTAGGGGCCCCGGGGCTCGAGCGCTCCGGCATCCCCGTCGAGGAGGTCGCGGTCGACCGGACCGTACTGAGGCCAGGTGAGATCGAGATCCACGTCCGCAACGACGGCCCCGATCCGGTCGCGATCGAGCAGGTGATCGTCAACGACGCGTTTGTCGCCTTCGAGCAGAGCGAGATCGAGCTCGGCCGGCTGGCCGCCGGAACAGTGACGGCGACCTATCCGTGGATTGAGGGCGAGGCCTACGAGGTCGTCCTGCTGACCTCGACCGGAGGGACGATCCCCGCATCGGTCGAGGTCGCGGCTCTGACGCCCGAAACCGATCTCTCGTTCCTCGGCCTGATGGCCTTGATCGGGATCTACGTCGGCGTGATACCCGTCACGATCGGGATGCTCTGGCTGCCGTGGGTCCGGCGGATCGACCCCCGCTGGATCGGCTTCCTGATGGCTCTGACGCTCGGCTTGCTCGGTTTCCTCGGTATCGACGCGGTGCTCGAGGGCGTGGAGTTCGCGGGGCTCGGCTCCCAGGCCTTCGGCGGGCAGCTGCTGGTCCTGCTGGGTGCCGCGGTCGCCTACCTGGGCCTCGCCGGGGTCGATGGGCTGCTCTCCAGACGCCGCCGCGGTCGCGCGACCAGCGGCCTTCAGCTCGCCACGCTGATCGCGGTCGGCATCGGCCTTCACAACCTCGGCGAGGGCCTCGCGATCGGCTCGGCCTACGCCATCGGGGAGCTCGCGCTCGGCGCCT
>JACCVG010000063.1 GCA_013698335.1 Thermoleophilaceae bacterium | reverse complement strand
CCTCACGACAGGTCGCCTACTCCGACAGGCCCACGGCTTCGAGGGCCTCCTGGCGACTCGGGTAGGCCTGGCCTCGCAAGACCTTGCCCTGGGACAACACGAACACGACAGCGAGCCCAGCCTCGATCGGCACGCCGCTGGCCTTGCCGGTCAGGCGGGAGCGGACTACGGCGACCACGGTGTCCGTGCCCACCTCGAAGACCTCCTCCAGCTCGTTTCGCCACTCCGCCCAGGAGTCGGCCATGTCGCTGAAGTAGCGGCGGAGGCCGTCATGACCGCGATAGATCTGGGGATCAACCGCGGCCGTGACGCGTGTCCACTCGCAGCTTGGGTCCCAGAGCGCGACGATGTCCGCCTCGATTCGTGCCTCGACGAGGTCATCGGAGCGGTTCGCTTCGACGACCTGCCGCACGATCTCCACGTTCTCCTGAGACATCGTCTACTCCGACAGGCCCACGGCTTCGAGGGCGTCCCGTTGGTTCGCGTAGCACTTCCAGTGAGTCAGCAGTCCGTTACGGAAAGCGAAGATCTGGGCGTACCTGCCGAGGGGGACTTCGATGCCCGTGACCCGTCCTGTCATGCGCTGGTCGATCAGCGAAACCACGTCGTCCCCGGCGTCGACGAGTTCGTAGTCGTGAGGAACATCGAGACGCGGTCGCCCGGCACCAGGTAAGTGCGCTCGGCCGTGAGGGTCACTTAGGCCGCCCGTGGGACAGATATGGGACAGTTTTGCCTCCATTCGTGACGTTCAGTGACGTTCTCTGACGTTGCCGCCGACCGGGTCCAAGCGCCTGGCAGCCCAGTGAGAGAGCGGGATTCGGCTCTGCGACAGAAGCGGGGCACCCAGGGCTCGAACCTGGAATCGCCGGTTTTGGAGACCGGTGCCTTAGCCAATTAGGCCAGTGCCCCTCGGCCGAGCATCGTACCCACGCGATTCGCGGCGTAGGATCGTCCTCGCGCGGGCGTGGCGAAATTGGTAGACGCGCCGGCTTTAGGAGCCGGTGGTGAGAGCCGTGGGGGTTCGAGTCCCTCCGCCCGCATCCTCAACTCTTCCGCACGTCCGCCCGGACGGGTTAGACTGTCGCGCGTGGAGACGGCCGAGGGAGTGATCATCCGCCACCCGAATCGGGAGAAGGCCGAGTCGAAGGCGACGAAGCTCGTCTGCGTCGTCGTTCTGCTGGTCAGCGCCGCGCTGACGGCCATCATCCTCCTAGGTGGCTGGGCCAAGCTCGAAGGTGCCGAGATCGTGGCGATCGCCTACGTGATCATTTACGTGCTGATGGCCTACTTCGTCGCCCGCTGGAGTCGAGGCGTCCTGCCGATGGCCGCCGGCCTCGCGGTGATCTTCACGACGATGTTGATCGTCGCCGCCCCGGCCTGGTTCGCACGCGACAAGGAGGGGCTCACCGATCCGGCTCTGCCCCCGGAGTTACTCGGCCTCCTGACGATCATCCTGATCGGCGTCCAGATACTGCTCGTGATCGTGGCGGCTCGTGCGTTCTCACAACAGTGGAACATCGAGCTCGAAGTGCACCCCGACGATGACGAGGGCCGAGCTGCGGGTGGCAGCGGTCCGAGCGTCGCCGGCGGATGGGCCTGACCCCCACGCCGGTTCGGTCCCTAAGCTCTGACCGCCTGCGGCGGTGGCGAAACTGGCAAACGCGATGCACTCAAAATGCATTGCTCGAAAGGGCTTGCGGGTTCGAGTCCCGCCCGCCGCATTTGGAGCCTCAGCGGTCGCGCCGGAGACGCCGCGCAGTGGTGTCGATCGCCTGCCGGCGCATGGCTAGGTAACCGCCGATCAGCGCGATCAACGCCAGGCCGAGCCCTACGAACGCACCGCGCTCGACCGCGACGGTCAGCTGGAATCCGGCCTGCGTTCCCTCAACTCCCGGCGGGAGCAGGATTCGGAAGGCGAGCAGCGCTACCGCCAGAACAGCGGCGAACAGCAGCACAGGTGCTCCGCGACCACCGGAGCCGCCCCCGAGCCAGCGAGTGAGCGGCTCCCCTACGAGCAGGACGACACATCCAACGAGGACGATGTCGACGAACGTGAACGCCTCGAAGGCGTTGACGGAATAGGTCCCCGGGGCAGCCGCCGCGGCGAGAGGATCACCCGCGATCGGCACCGCTATCGCGGAGAACCAATGGAGCGCGAGCATCGAGATCAGCAAGAGCCCGCCTGCGAGGGCGGCCAGCAACTCTCCGGCGCTGAGCTTCGAATCGTCGATCATTGAGTCCGCCGGAGATCCCTGCCCTCCCCACACCTGGACAAGCGGTGAGCAGAAAGATTACGCCGACATCGATACTCCCGGCGTGACCCTCCGATCCGAGATCGCCGCGCTTCTCGACCACCGCGGGCGCGGCCCCGGGACCGACGCCGAGCGTCGCGCCGCCAACCACCTCCGAGCGCGGCTGGAAGCAATGGGCCGAGACGCCCATATCGAGCCGATCATCGTGCGCCCGGAGTGGACGCAGGTTCTGATCCTCCACGCACTACTCGGTGTTGCAGCGAGCCTCGGGTCCGTCTTCGCGCCGACGGCCGCGACGATCCTGGCGTTCGCCGTCCTCAGCTCGGCGCTGGCCTACCTCACAGGCTTCTCCACGCTGGGCGCGGCGCTCAGCCCGCGGCGCGCTTCCCAGAACGTCGTCTCCGTGGAGCGCACCGGTAAGCCCGGAACGCTGTTCCTGCTCGCCCACTACGACAGCTCGCGCAACGGCGGTTTGCTTGCGCGGGCGCTCGGACCGATCGAAGCCCTCGCCGGACGGCTCCGAATCGGCCCCGGGGGATTCTTCGTGCTCGCGGTGTTCGTCATCTTCGCCTGCTGCGGACTCCGCTCGCTGGAATTCGCGGGCCCGGTACTCGCGGCCGCTCAGTTTGTCCCGACCGCGATGATGCTGCTCGGAGCGGCGGCGCTCACGGACGGACGGACCTCGGACTTCGTCCCGGGAGCCAACGACAACGCCTCGGGGGTCGCCCTCACCCTCGCGCTGGCACAGCGTTTCGGCGGTCGCCTCGAGCACTTCGACCTCGCGGTCCTGCTCACAGGTGCGCACGAGGGCCTCGCGCTCGGCGCACGCCTCTGGGCAAGGCGCCACCACCGGGGCTTCGACAAGCGGAGCACGATCTTCCTCAACCTCGACGCGGTCGGGCACGGGGACCCGGCGTTCGCGATCCGCGAAGGCGTCATGTTCCCCTCCTCGACCAACAGCACTCTGATCGGGATCTGCGAATCACTCGGCGACAAGACCAGCGATTCTCCCCCGCGCCGGATCACGCGCGCCGTGCCCTCCGACGCCGCAGCGCTGCGCGAGCGGGGCTACCCCGCCCTCACCCTGACTGCGATCGATGAGCGCGGTCGCAACCCCCACCGCCACCTGGTCAGCGACCTCGCGGAGGCGATCGACGGCCGGACGCTCGAGCGCTCCGAGCGGCTCGCTGTCGCGCTGATCGAGCGCATCGACACGGAGATCGGGCCGCGGCTCGCGGCCTCTGCGGCGCCGGGTAGCTGATTGGATGGGATACGAGATGCCTGAGCCACTCTGGACTCCGTCGGCCGAGCGGATCGAGCGAGC
>JACCVG010000062.1 GCA_013698335.1 Thermoleophilaceae bacterium | reverse complement strand
GCTCGCTCGCGCACCAGGTAGTCGCCCGGGTTCTGCACCAGGAGGGCGACGCGTCCGTTCGCCTCGACCGTCCCCCGGGTCGGGCTGACGAGACCGTTGACGTGGCGCAGCAGGGTGCTCTTGCCGGCGCCGTTGCGACCCATCAGGGCGACCCGCTCGCCGGGCGCGAGCTCGAGGTCGATCGAGCGCAGGACGACGGGGCCCTCGCCGAGCTCGCACCAGAGGCCACGAACGCTGAGCGCCGCTGCTGGAGCACCCTCGGACCGCTGCCGGCGCCGAGTTCGCCGCCCCCGGGCCGCCCCCGCTTCAATTCGTGCGGGCCGAGCTTCGTCCGGGACCGGGCCGAGGGCCGCACGGGCTTGCTTGACCGACGTGGGCAACGAGTCGGCTCCGGCCAGCGCGAACATCCGGGCGAGCGGTGTGGCAAACGACTCGCGCGCACCATCGACCGCCCAGCGCAGGAAATCCGCCGGCTGTCCGTCGCAGACGATTCGGCCGCCTTCGAGCGCAACTACCCGATCGGCCGCCCCGAGGCATCGCTCGAGCCTGTGCTCGGCCAGCAGAACCGTGGTTCCCCACTCCTCGTTGAGCCGGCGCAGCAGCCAAATCAGCTCGTCGCCCGCGACGGGGTCGAGCTGTGCGGTCGGCTCGTCGAGCAACAGCAGTCGTGGCCGATGCGCGAGCGCGCCGGCGAGCGCGACGCGCTGGAGCTCTCCCCCGGAAAGCGTCTCCGTCCGTCGGTCGAGCAGCCCCTCGATCCCGAGCGCGAGAGCAATCTCCTCGACGGCCCGCGCGACGACCTCAGGAGGCTCTCCGCGGTGTTCGAGCGCCAATCCGATCTCAGCCCGCACGCCGCTCATCACGATCTGGGTCTCGGGATCCTGGAAGACCGACCCGCAGACCCCCGCGAGCTCGCCAGGCCCGCAGTCCCGAATGCTCATCCCGTCGACTCGCAACTCTCCGCGGGCGCTGCCCCCGTGGAAGTGGGGTACCAGTCCGGCTACCGCGCGCAGCAGGCTCGATTTGCCGGATCCCGACTCGCCGGCGAGCAGCACGAACGATCCCGCCTCGATCTCGAGCGTGATCTCCCCGAGCGCGGGGCGATCCAGCTCCGGGTAGGCATAGGAGAACCGCTCCGCGAGAACCAGTGGATCAGGCACGGGCGGTTCCCAGCCGGGCGCCCGGCACGGCGAAGGGCATCAGCGCCCCACAGAGCAGCAGTGCGGCGAGCGCCCACTCCGCTGTCCCGGCGACGATCTCGAGCCGTGGGTAGGCGAGGACCTTCCCGGCACCGGCGACCGCAGCGGCCAGCAGACCGACCGCGATCACAGCCGCCGACGATGCGACGGCGACATCGTGGCGTGACCACGCTCGCGAGGGGTTGATCGGTCGGCTGGCGCGCGAGTAGCCCCGGACCTCGAGCGCGGCAGCCGTGTCGAGCGCGCGGTCGAGCGAACCGGCGAGTGCGGCCCGCGCGACGGCCCGGCGAGTCGGCGGTGCGGGACGGCAGCGAGCCGCCTCCGCCCTCCGTCGTGCGTCGCGCGCGAGCAGCGGGACCATTCGCGTTGCCAGCGCTGCCGTCAACGCCGAGCGGTAGGAGAAGCGGCGCAGCAAACGCAACATCTCATCGGGGTCGACGCAGGCCGAGTAAAGCGCGAAGGCGAGCATCGTGACGAGCACGCGGACGCCGGCCAGCAGGCCCGCGAGGAAGGCCTCGAGGGTGATGTCGATCGTGAAGCCGAAAAGCGACCAGCCGCGCACCAGGACGGTCGCTCCTTCCTGGTAGACGAGCGGGTTGATGACCGCGACGAGCAGGGCGAGCGGAACCGCGAGCACCGCGGCGCGGGCCAGCTCGGCGCCGACGCCAGCGGCGAGACCGGCGATCAGGATCGCCAGCAGCCCGGCACCGAGAATCACCGGGCTGTCGAACAGCAGGCCCGTGAGCGCCAAGGCAGCACAGAACGAGGCGCTCGCGCCCGCGCGTGCTGCGTGCAACGGACTTGGCCGAAAGCGGTAGCTCGGGATCGGGATCATCGTCTAGGGCCGGTCGGGGCTCGGAGCAACCGGCAGCCGAGTGACCTGCCCACCGGCCTCGATCGCGACCGCGAAGGCGTCGCGCAGGGTCTCGGCGTCAAGTGCCCCCGCCGCGGCCTCGACCCCGGCCTCGTCGACCCCGGTCACGAACCAGGTGGGCGCTAGGCCAGCCGGGACGGTCGCGGCGATCAGACCGGACCCCGCACCGAGCGTCGTGCTCGACTCTCCGTGACGGTCGAGCAGCTCGATACCGGTCGGAGCGGGACGCGCGAACACCCCGCTGGCGCGAGGCCCTTCGGCGAGCGCCTCGGCGGCGCGCAACTCCTGGAGCTCAGACCACGGCCCGACGATCACCCGCAGCAGCTCCTTGCCGCCACCGGCGCCGAGCGCCGCGCCCGGCGCCAGAGCGCCGGCGTCCTCGAGCGAGCCCTTGACCTCGTCGCAGGCGGCGCCGTCGGGGTCGCCGCATTCGACCCTGATCGGCAGGCGGTCTCCTCCGAGCCCGTGCGCGAACGGCTCCGGGTAGGCGCCGACGATCGCCGGGATCGACATCGTCGCCTGCCAGTCGCGGTAGTCCCACTGGACGACGTCGCCGGGCGCCAGCTGCTGCTCGGCGGCACCGGTGACGCCCTCGGCGCCGTTGACCCAAAAGAACCAGTCCAGGTTCCCGCCCGACCCGCCGCCCTCCAGGCCGTCGATCGCCTGGACGAATCGTCCGCCGTACTCGGTGTCGACGTCGGCACTCTTGCGGAGCAGGCTCATCGCCGAATCTCGCTCGGTGATCGCCTCGAGCTCAGCACCGCCGAGCTCGCGCTGACCGAAGTCGCGCGTGATCGACAGGCGGGCGCCGTTGCCCTCCTGGACCTCGCCGGGGCCGAGTCCGCACGCGACGAGCGTGCAGAGGACCCCGGCGAGGGGGAGGGCGAGCAGACGCCTCATCGAATCGCGCCGGTCCCGCTCAGGGACAGCGCTTGCCACCTCGCTCGCAGACCTGTTCGGGCGCAGCCGGGATGTCATCTCCCCGGATGGCCCGCAGGTTCGCGAAGCCACGCTCGCTGTCGATCTCACCCATAGCGCGTCCATCGGCGCCGGTCAGCGGGAACGCCCCGCCCCCGATCCGCACCCCGGCCGCGGGGGTGCGCTTGCCTTCTTCGTCAAACGCGAGCGCCCGAACGGCGAATCGCTCGCCGGCGCCGACCCGCGCGGGAGCCTTCAGCAAGAGCTCGGCGCCGGTGTTCGCGCCGCTGTTGAAGTTGGCGAAGTACCAGAGCACCTCGTCCTCGTTCCGGAGCCGGACCTGGTCGGCACCGACCGACGGGGCCACGTGATTGACCTTGAAGAGCCAGGCCTGCGCGCTGTTGAAGGCGCCGAAGCGACCGATCTCGCACACGATCAGCCCGAAGCCGAACGTGTCGCTGACCCGGAACGGGTCGACGGCACGGTTCTTCTCGGCGGCGTCGGCGACGATCCCCATCGCGTTGGGGCCACGCAGGGTGTGCTTGTTCTCGGTTGTCGGGCCGCACTTCGAGCTGGAGCGCGCCGTGACCGTGTTCGTCTTGTACGTCGAACCCGGATCGAGCGCGACCCCGTTCCGGCCTTCGACGCGAAGGTCGGCCTTGACCGCCTTCGCCATTACCGGGGCTGCCACGGCGAGCAGCGCGACGGCCGTGGTGATCGGGACCATGGCGGTCCTCATTCGTGACTTCATCATTGGGAGCCTCCCCTTCCGCGAGGGAATCGTGGCCTTCGGCTGGAGGTGGGTCTCCTGGCTCCCGGTTTCGCCTTACCGCGCCTTCCGGGGAAGCGGTGCTTCCCAGTGGCTCTCACGGCCTGGCATAGCCGGTCACAGTGGCGGGACCGCGCCGGTTTCACACCGGTCTTCCCTCACCACCAACCGCTTGTCCGCAGCAGCATAGACCCCGACGTTCGGCACGACCCACCCCGCTCCGAATCTTGGCCTACAATGTCGCCGTCCTGCCGCCATCGTCTAGGGGACTAGGACGCCGCCCTCTCACGGCGGAAACCGGAGTTCGAATCTCCGTGGCGGTACTCCTGAACCTCGCTCTCGGAGCGGGGTTCAGCTCGTTGAGGGGGTCTGTGGCTGGCTAGGTGGCTCGGTAGATGCAGGCCCCTCGAACGTCGTGACCGGCCTCGGAGCGGGGTGTCGGAGGCCAGGCAGAGCACCCGCCCCCACGATCCGTCCGATGCCTGCGATGCCCTCTGTACTGGGCCATCGCTGGACCAACCGCAGCTACTTCAGGCGCGCCGGCAGACACGACCCCGTCGGCCGCCCCAGCAAAACGGCCAGCCGGCGAGGCTCGGGTTTGCGGCGGCCGCGCGTGTCAGCGGTCTGAGCGCAGCCGCTCTTCGGCGGCCTGGCGCGCGCCTTCGTCGACCGAGCGCTCGGCTTCGTTCGGGTCCATGTTGTCGCGCGCGAGCGACTCGTCGAGCTGCTCGGCGTACTGCGCCTCCCGCTCGGGCAGTTCCTCCGCCTCGGCCTCCTCCCGCTTGACCTGGACGTCGGCCTCGGTCGCGCTGATCTGTGCCTCGCCGTGCTTGGCACGGTTGCGGTTGTCGGCCTCGAGCATCTGCGCCGTGTCCTCGGCGCGCAGTTCCGGATCGTCCTCGGCGGCGGGCGGCGTCGCGAGCTGCTCGTCGAGCATCTCGGTGGCCGCGCGCCCGCGGCTGAGCAAGACGAGAAGAATCGCCAGCACGGCGACTACCAGCAGCACGACCAAGAAGAAGCTGAGATCCATTTCGTGTGTCTACCGCACCGCGCGGCTCTCCAAACGCGCGCGCTTGAAGGATTGCCTCGCATCGCGGGGTAAACCCTTCCACCGCTCGACAATAATCGAGCAGGCATGCGGCCCTTCGACGCCACGCGCGCAGCGATCGAGGCCTACGCGCGCGACCTGGAGGCGGCGGGGCCTGCGATATTTGGCTAGGCCGGGGTTCGCAGGGTTGCGCAGCCTGACGTAGCGGCCGTAGAATTGACCGATGCGGCATGACCTGTTCACGGTGAGCGTCCGTGAAGACGGGAGCACGGCGACCCTGGGGTGCCAGGGGGAGATCGACCTGTCGACGGTCTCGATCCTCGATGCCGCGCTGGCCGAGCAGCGGCGGCCCGGGCAGTCCATCGTGATCGATCTCAGCGGCGTGGAGTTCATGGATTCGACCGGGATCAAGCTGCTGATCGAGGCCGACGCGCTCTCGCGCCAGGACGGGCACACCGTCACGTTCACGAACCCAAGCCCGGCGGTGTCGAGAGTGTTGGAGATCACGGGTGTGCGCGATCATCTTCCGTTCATCGACTGACCGCTCGGCGCGACGGGATCTCCGACCCGGCCGTCGACTACCGGTCGGCGACTTCCCCGACGCGATCGCTGGTGGCGATTTCGACCGCGACGACGGGATCGACCTGGCCACCGCGAACGCCGGCGCCGACAACGCCTCGGTGCTGCTCAAACCCGCCTGGCGGCGCGCCTACGACGCGCCCGCTGTTCGAATCTCCGTGACGGTATTCGAAGCCTCGCTCTAAGAGCGGGGTCTCGTCGTTTCGGCGCGCTCGGCCTCCCAGCGTGCCGTCGTCTCCTCGGCGACGGGCGGGTCGATCCAGCGCTCGCGACTGTGCCAGACCCCGCGGGTGCAGACCATCTCGTCCCATAGGTACTGAGTGATCGCCCAGGTCACGACCGCGAGGGAGGCGGCGACGCACTCGATCGCGGGCAGCAGCCCGGCGGGCCCACTGAGGAACGTGACCGCCTGGAAGACGCCCGCGATTACGAACGGCACGAGGGATAGCGCGGGCAGCCGAGGATCGGCGCACCACCGGGACTCCGGCCGACCTCCCGCGAGAGCCATCACGATCACTCGAGCAATCGTGATCAAACCCCAGGCGGTGAGCAAGGGGCGGTATGGCGCCAGGAACTGGCCACCGGCGAGCAACAGTACGCCGACGCCGGCAAGGATGCCCATGCGTCCTCCGGGATTTATCTCGCTCTCGCGCACGCCCTCCCAAAGCATCCCACAGCTCGCTCAGGCCCCCTGCGGGCGCGAGCTTGGCGACGAACCCGTCCAGGCCGTGCTAGAACCGCGCGGTGTCGCCGACCGCCGCCGACCGCCTCGCCGAGCGGGTGAGCGCACTTCGAGGAGGGATCGCCTATCAGGCTTATCTCGAGGCTCGCGAGGCCGTCCTGAGGATGATGGACCTCAGCAGCGCGCAGCCGAGCGCGTACTGGCGACATGAGCTGAGCGGCTTCGAGTACATGCTGGATGCCTCGCCACTGCTGATCGAGCGGCTGCGGCATCACAGCTTCCACGTGACGGGACTGCGGGCATACGACTACCGCCCCGGCAAGGACGCGCACCGCAGGCGGCTGGCCGACAAGCTGGGGCGGCTGCGCGAGATCGGCGATGAGCGCCATCTCGTGCCGGAGTCCCCGCAGCTCGGCGGCTTCGGCCACGAAATCGAGGGTGAGCTGTACAACCTCGACACGCTCAAGTTCTTCGAGGCGATGATCGCACTCGACCGCTGCGGCGCACTGGCAACGCTCGCGAGCAGCTCCCAGCGCTCCGTGATCTGGGAGATCGGCGCCGGGTGGGGCGGCTTCGCCCGGGTTTTGAAGACGGCCGTGCCCAACTCGACCTACGTGATCTGCGATCTGCCCGAGCTGTATCTCTTCTCGGGCCCCTACCTTCGGACGCTGATGCCCGACGCGCGTGTCCGCTACTGGAGCGGGGAGGATGGCGACGCGCTGTTCGAGGACTGGGAGGAGATCGACTTCATCCTCGTGCCGGCTGCCGGGCTCAGCGCGATTACCCCGCCACGACTCGACCTCGTGGTCAACATGGTCTCGTTCCAGGAGATGACGACCGAGCAGGTCCGGGGCTATCTCCAACACGCTCTCGACGCGGGCGCACATACCGTCTACAGCCTCAACCGCGACCGTAGCGGCTACAACACCGAGCTCTCGGGCCTCCGTGAGCTGATGGGCGAGCAACTGACCCTCGAGGAGATCGTCCTGCTCGACGAGGCCTACACGAGCCTCGCTGTCAAGAAAGCGACCGCCGAAAGCGACGGGCCCCGCCAAGCCGCCTCCTTGCGCCGCTTGGCGAGACGCGCGCTTCGCGCGAGCGCCCCGTCGCCGAGGCGCGCAGGCGACACCAACTCCTATCGGCACATCGTCGGTCGACCACGGTCGGAACCGGGCCCGCAC
Source organism: Thermoleophilaceae bacterium (assembly GCA_013698335.1). Taxonomy (GTDB): domain Bacteria; phylum Actinomycetota; class Thermoleophilia; order Solirubrobacterales; family Thermoleophilaceae; genus JACCVG01. Next base: position 129 of record JACCVG010000062.1, on the reverse strand, counting down.
GCCCGTTGAGACGCGGTCGGCTGCCAGCCGAGCCGATCTGGTGTCAACCACGGGCGGCCCGGGTACGTCTCGGGAGCGGCGGCCGTCGCTGTATGGGCAACCCCTGCCTGCTCGTGCGCGCGGTCGCCG